>NZ_JBEXUP010000043.1:0-61873 GCF_040614375.1 Nonomuraea sp. NPDC005983 | reverse complement strand
CGGCGGCCACGACGCGGGCCGCCGCCGACTCGGCCGCCGCCGCGCCCCTGGCGAAGAGGGCGTCGGGGGCCAGTTCTCCCGCGTCCTCCATGCGCAGGTAGTTGGCCAGGACGCCGAAGATGTGCGCGGGCTCGTCGGACCAGCGCGGCACGCCCAGGTCGATCTCGGCGACGCCGCGGTGCCCGTACCTCTCCAGGAAGCGCGCGACGCCCTTCTGCGCCTTCGCCGGGAGCCGTCCGTCGCGGTAGAGGCGCACCAGCTCGCCGACCGAGTGCTCGCGGAAGGGCTCGGGCTCGACGCGGGTGGCCAGGGCCCACAGCTCCAGGTCCATCTCGGTGGTCGGGTTGTTGGGGACGCTGCGCAGCACGTCCTGCATCTCGCCGATCGGCACGCCGGACAGCCTGGACGCCAGCGCGAACAGCCCGTAACCCGTGATCACGATCGGCATGATCGAGACGATCACCGGGAAGGCGCCCCTGAGCATGCGCTCCGCGTGGTCCAGCCGCTCGGCCGGGCCGGCTCCGGCGGGGACGTGCAGCCGCCTGTCGAGCTCCGCGCCCAGCCGCCTGGTGTGACCGAGCGCCCGGCCCGGCCTGGTCAGCGCCTGCAGGACCCGGGCGGGCGCGTGCACGCGGCGGGCGAAGCGCGCCAGGCCGCGCGCGAACGGGCGGCGCGAGGTGTGGACGACCGACAGCCTCGGGTCCTGGACGAGCCGCTCCACCACGGCCGCGGCGCGCGCCTCGCCGAGGGTGAGCATCCTGGGGAGGACGGCCCTGCCCGCGCGGCTGCGTATCGCGGTGGTGATGTCGAACCACAGCCGCCCGCCCGACTCGGCGAGGAAGGGGGCGCCGTCGTGCGGGTTCTGGGGGGCGTAGCCGAACAGGCCCGCGCCGCCCGCGCTGATCAGCTTGAAGGCCGACAGGCCCATCGGGGTGAACGGCCCCATGACCCCCTGGGCGACGTTGACCGAGAAGTAGACGCGCAGGCCCTCTCGTCGCCTCTGGGGCAGCGGGTAGAGGGTGGTGATCGGCCGGGCCTGGGTGAGCCAGAGCGTCCCGCCCTCGTCGATCGCCCACTCGGTGTCCTGCGGAGCGCCGTAGTGCTCCTCGACGCGGGCGCCGAGCGCCGACAGGGCCCGGACCTGCGCGTCCGTCAGGCAGAAGCCGTCGTGGGCGGTCTCGACGCGTTCGGTGCCGCCGCCGGGCAGCGAGCGGATCGCCAGGCGCTTGTCGCCCGCGTGACGGTCGAGGATGTCGCCCGTCGCCGAGTCCACGACGAAACGGTCGGGGTTGACCGCGCCCGAGACCACGGCCTCGCCGAGCCCGGGGTTGGCGTCGATGACCGACTCGCGCCGCCTGCCCGTCACCGGGTTGGCGGTGAACATCACCCCGGCGACCCGCGCGTCCACCATGACCTGCACCACCACCGCCAGCCGCACCGAGGCGTGGTCGATGCCGTTGGAGTCGCGGTAGGCGACGGCGCGGTCGGTCCACAGCGAGGCCCAGCAGCGGCGCACCGCGTCGAGCAGCGCCTGCTCGCCGACCACGTTGAGGTAGGTGTCCTGCTGGCCGGCGAAGCTGGCGAAGGGCAGGTCCTCGGCCGTCGCCGACGAGCGGACCGCCACCGGCACGCCGTCACCAGGCCCGTCACCAGGCCCGTCACCATGCGCGTCGCCGAGCCCCCGGTACGCCTCCAGGATCGCCTCCGCCACGGCCTGCGGCATCGGGGTCTCCAGCAGCCGCGCCCTGGCCGCCGCCGCCAGGTCGTCACCGGCCGCGATCACCTCGTCCAGCGCCGCCGCCTCGGCGACCTGGCGGTACGCCTCCGTGGTCAGCACCCAGCCCGGCGGGACGGGCAGCCCGGCCCTGGTCAGCTCGCCCAGGTTGGCCGCCTTGCCGCCGACCTCGGCGAGCATGCCTGCGTCGATCTCGGTGAACCACAGCGCCGTCTTCATCAGGTGTACTCCCGGCCTTCATCGTCCCGCCACGAGTGTCGCGCCTTTCGGGAGAAAATTCAACACTTGATGAATGACAGGCCTTGGGACAGCCGTCATCGCACCTGGTACGTCGCGGGGATCGGGAGCCTCAGAACCGGAGCGGGAGGCCGTCGAGGCCCCACGACGACTCCGGCTCGATGCCGAGCTGGGCGAGGGCGGTCGGCCCCACGTCCACCAGCCTCGGCTCGCCGAGCGGGGCGCCGCCGAGCTCCTCGCCCAGGCGGCCGGCGATCACGAAGACCGTGCGCTCCTCGTCGGACACGCCCCCGTGCCCGCCCTCGTCCACGTGCCCGTGGTCGGTGGTGACCAGCACCGTCCACCGCTCCCCGGCGAAGGACGAACGCCGGCGGACGGCGTCGAGCAGCCGGCCGAGGTAGGTGTCCTGGAGGTGCAGCGCGTCGGCGTACTCCTGGCAGAGCGGGCCGAGTTCGTGCGCGACCTCATCGGTGTCGCCCAGGTAGACGAAGACGAGGTCGGGATCGGCCTGCGCGAGGTGGCGCTCGGCGGCCGCGGCGACCTGCTTGTCGGCGCCCGCGAAGGTGAGCGCGTACCCGTCGAGCACCAGGCGGGTGTCGATGGCGGCGCTGAACGCGCCGTGCTCGTCGAGCGCGGCCCAGGAGAAGAAGGCGGCGGTGTCGAGCTCGGGCCGGGCCGCCTTGGCGCGGGTCAGGAAGTCCGGATACGCGGCGAACCGCTGGCCGGCGAAGCCGTTGTCGACCACGCCGTGCTTGTCGGGCCACACCCCGGTCGCGATCGACGACCATCCGGGCCCGGAGTCAGTGCGCGACCTGATCAGCCGGCGGCCCTCCCGCCGCTCACCCGGCGCCGCGCCCTCCTCCGGGACGACCTGCCCCGGAGACTCGGTACGCGGCGCGGCGGCCTCGCCGTAAGGCAGCCTGCTCGTCCCGTACGCGCCGGACGACATCAGCCCGCCCAGGACGGGCGGGGCCACGGCGGTGACGCGGTCGAACCGCAGGCCGTCCATGCCGACGACGAGCACCTTGTCACGCACAGGGTCACGCACGGGGTCACACACGGGGGACTTCCTTCCAAGCTAGGGAGCGAAACGCCGCACCCAGGCGGACGCCCCCGGAAGGATCTCCTCGACCGGGGCGACCTGGGGATACCACGTGCGCTCCCACTCCAGCGACACCCACCCGTCGTAGCCCGCCCCGTGCAGCAGGTCCCCAGCTTCGTCCAGAGGCACCGACCCTGTCCACATCGGCACCGGCGTCGTGTTCTTAGCCGAGACCGCGTCCTTGACCTGGACGTAGGCGAGGTGGGGGCCGAGCGCGGCGAGCGTGTCAGCGGGGGCCTCGCCGTTGCGCCACGGGTGCAGCAGATCCCAGATCGCACCGGTGGTGTCGGGGCTGGCGGCCTCGTCGAGCAGCCTGGCCACAGCCGCGCCGGTGGCCATGAGGTCGTGCGTCTCGACGAGCGCGCGCACGCCCAGCTCGCGGGCCGTCCCCGAGACGGCTTTGAGCCGCCGCGCACCGACGGCCGGGTCCTCGCCGCGCGGGAACACCCGCACGCCCGGAGCCCCGAGGTCGGCGGCGAGGGTCAGGTCGGCGAGGAGCGCCTCGACGACCGGCTCGTCCGGCCCCGGCTCACAGACCCTGACGTATCCGGCGAGCGCCGATATCTCCAGGCCCGCCTGCTCGACGCGGTCGCGCACCGACCGGCGCTGTTGCCCCGTGAGCCCGCTGTGCACGCCGGTGTCGGGGTGCAGGCGCAGCTCCAGCCCCTGGCACCCGTTCACGGTGGCCACCTCGATCGCCCTGTCGAGCCCCTCGCCCGGCATCCCGAGCGTGCTGACCGCCAGCCTCATCGCGCCTCCCGCACGTCCCGCACGCTCTCGCGCAGGACCACCTCGCCCGCCACCTGTTCCACCACGGCCGCCTCCTCCGCCGTCAGCGCCAGCTCCAGCGCCCGCGCGCCCATGTCCTTCAGCGGCAGCCGCACCGTCGTCAGGCTGGGCACCTGGTCGCGGAGCGTGGCGATGTCGTCGAACCCGGCCACCGAGACGTCCTGCGGCACCCGGACGCCCCGCTCCCTGTAGGCGGCGAGCGCGCCCACCGCCATCACGTCGTTGACCGCGAACACGCAGGTCGCGTCGCCGGTCTGGCTCGCCGCCGCGTAACCACCGTCGCGGTCGAACGCGCCGTGGACGACGCGCGGCTTGGGCAGCCCCAGCTCGTCCAGCGCCTCGACGAAACCGGCGCACCGGTCGGAGGCGGTCATCAGCTGCGGCGGCCCCGCCAGCACGGCGAAGCGAGTGTGGCCGAGCTCGGCGAGCGCGCGGGCCAGGGCTGCCGCGCCCGCGCGGTTGGCGGGCGCGACCGTGTCGACGCCGAGCAGGTCCTGGCCCACGCAGGCGACCCTGCCGCCGCTGTCGAGGTAGCGGGCGATCTCCTGGCGGAGCCGCCCGGTGACCTCGGGGTCGGCGACGCGCGAGCCCGCGAGCAGCACGGCGCGCACCCGCTGCGCGTGCAGCGTCGCCACGTAGGCGATCTCCTGCTCAGGGTCGCGGTGCGTGGTACCCACCATGACGAGCAGGCCCTCGCCCGCGGCCGCGCGCATCGCCCCGTCGGCCAGCGCGGCGAAGTACGGGTCGGTCAGGTCGTGGACGACCAGGCCGATGACGTTGCTCGCCCCGCGGGCCAGTGTCTGGGCTGCGATGTTGGCGCGGTAGCCCAGCTCGTCGGCGGCCCGTTCGACACGGGCCCGCAACTCCGCGCCCACCTGGCGGGTGCTGCCGTTGAGCACGCGCGAGGCGGTCGCGAGCGAGACGCCCGCCTGCCTGGCGACGTCTTCCAGCGTGACCACGAGACCTCCCGGAAAGCGGTTTCCCAGTGTGCCAGACCGGCACCTGGGTCCGCATCCTTACATGTCTCAGGCCCAGGGGAACAGGTAATCAAACAGCCCCTTCTGGCTCTGGGTCGGGGTCGGGGCCGGCTGCTGCGTCGCCGGCGGCTGGGTGGTCTCCTGCTGCTCGGGCTTCGGCTGCTCGGTCTCGCGCTGCTGCTCCCGCACGCTGGTGTCGTCCGAGCTGTCCTTGATCGACGTCTTCGCCTCGGACGTGGACCGGTGGGTCGGCCTCGCCGACGCGACGCTGGTGCGAGTGGGCGTCGGGCGCGCGGACGGCTCACGGGTCGGCCGGACCCTGGTCGCCGTCGGGACCGGCGCCTTGGTCTGCGAGATCTCCGGCTCCGGCGTGTCCGACTCCGTGGGATCGGCCAGGGGCTCCTCGGTCTGCTCGGCCTCCTCCGGAGTCGCGGACTTCTCCGGCGTGCCGACCTGCCCGACGCTGGCGCAGTGGCCGCCCGAGCACGGGTCGTCCGAGGACGTGCTGGTCAGCATCCAGCCCGCGCCCGCGCCCAGCACCACGACCGCGGCGGCGGCCGCGACGAGGAGCTTGGTCCGGCGGCGGACCTCTTTGTCCCCGTGCTCGAGGTCCCCATGCTTGCCGCGGTCACCGTCGGGGTCGGACCAGCCGGAGCCCAGGAAGCCGCGCCTGGGGGCGTCCTGGTCGTCGTCGTGGGCCTCAAAGCCCTTGTCGAGCGGCAGGTAGGAGGGGTCGTCGCCGTCGGCGTACCGGTTGTCGCGGCCGGCGTCGCCGTCGGTGCGGAAGGCGCCGGAGTCCGAGCGGAAGGAGTCGTCGTCGGCGCGGAAGGCGCCGGAGTCCGAGCGGAAGGAGTCGTCGTCCGGACGGAAGGCGCCGGAGTCCGAACGGTAGGCGTCGGCGTCGGTGCGGAACGCGCCGGAGTCCGAGCGGTAGGCGTCGGCGTCCACACGAAGGGGGTCGCCGTCAGTCCGGAAGGTATCGGCGTCCGAGCGGTACAGGTCGGCGTCCGGGCGGATGGCGCCGACGTCCGCGCGGGACTTGTCGGCGTCCAAGGGGTCGGCGTCCAGAAGGTCGGGGCTGCCGGCACGCGCGGAGTACGCCTCGCCCTCGGTGAACTGCGGGCCGCCGGCCTCCTGCGGGACGTACTTCTCGGGGACGCCCGTACCGGGCGGCAGGATGTAGGTCTCGTTGCCCGACACCACGATGGCCGGCTGCTCATCGGTGTCGTCCGTGCTCCAACGCGGCGACAGCACGTCGCCGGTCATCTCCGGGTTTAACGGCCTCCCCTGCGCATCCTCATAGGGCCTGTCGTTCTCGTCGCGCGCCACGGTGGACCTCTCTAGTACGAATGCGGACCGTGACCTTTCATAACAGATCCGTCCATCTTTTGTCCGGAAATTTCACTCCAACACCTCACTTTTCTTCCATCACACGGCCTGTCAACCGTTTCAGCGCCCCCTCGATCGGGCAAGGCCCGCCGGTCACGCCGCCTTCCCCCGCCCTGACCGCCCCTCTGACAACCGGGCGCCCCTTG
The DNA here is from genome assembly GCF_040614375.1 of Nonomuraea sp. NPDC005983. Taxonomy (NCBI): domain Bacteria; kingdom Bacillati; phylum Actinomycetota; class Actinomycetes; order Streptosporangiales; family Streptosporangiaceae; genus Nonomuraea; species Nonomuraea sp. NPDC005983. The sequence goes on along the minus strand of NZ_JBEXUP010000043.1, from coordinate 55,498 downwards.
ATCACCCTGGCGCTCTTCCTCGGCGCGCCGCCCACGCTGGCCGCCGCCCTCGTCTGCACGTTGGTTACTGGCGAGTAGCATAGGTGGGGAACCCCATCCAGAACGAGGAGCGAATCCGTGCCTTCCTCTCGTGACGTCGTGTTCGTCGACGGCGTGCGCACGCCTTTCGGCCGCTCGGGACCGAAAGGGCTGTACGCGGAGACCCGCGCCGACGACCTGGTCGTCCGCGTCATCCGCGAGCTGATCCGGCGCAACCCGGACCTGCCGCCCGAGCGTGTGGACGAGGTCGCGATCGCCGCGACCACCCAGATCGGCGACCAGGGCCTGACCATCGGCCGCTCGGCCGCCGTGCTGGCAGGGCTGCCCAAGACCGTGCCCGGCTACGCCATCGACCGCATGTGCGCGGGCGCGATGACCGCGGTCACCACGGTCGCGGGCGGCATCGCGTTCGGCGCGTACGACGTGGCGATCGCCGGCGGCGTCGAACACATGGGACGCCACCCGATGGGCGAGGGCGTCGACCCGAACCCGCGCTTCCTGTCGGAGCAGCTGGTCGACCCGAGCGCGCTGGTCATGGGCATGACGGCGGAGAACCTGCACGACCGCTACCCGACGATCTCCAAGGAGCGCGCGGACGCGTACGCGGTGCTGTCGCAGGAGAAGGTCGCCAAGGCGTACGCCGACGGCAAGATCCAGCCGGACCTGGTGCCCACCGCGATCAGGACGGCCGAGAAGGGCTGGGGCCTGGCGGTCGAGGACGAGGCTCCCCGTCCGGGCACCACCATGGAGGCGCTGAGCGGGCTGAAGACCCCGTTCCGCCCGCACGGGCACGTCACGGCGGGCAACTCCTCCGGCATCAACGACGGCGCCACGGGCTGCATCGTGGCCGCCGCTCCCACCGCCGAGGAGCTCGGCCTGCGGCCCAAGATGCGGCTGGTGTCGTACGCGTTCGCGGGCGTGGACCCCGAGGTGATGGGCGTCGGGCCGATCCCGTCCACGGAGCGGGCGCTGCGGCTGGCCGGGCTGTCGATCTCCGACATCGGCCTGTTCGAGATCAACGAGGCCTTCGCCGTCCAGGTGCTGGCCTTCCTGGAGCACTTCGGCCTCGCCGACGACGACCCGCGCGTGAACGCCTACGGCGGCGCGATCGCGTTCGGCCATCCGCTGGCCTCCTCGGGAGTGCGGCTGATGACGCAGCTGGCCAGGCAGTTCGGCGAGCGCCCCGACGTGCGCTACGGCATCACCACCATGTGCGTCGGCATGGGCATGGGCGGCACCGTGATCTGGGAGAACCTGGCATGAGCAACCTCGTGGAACTCGACACCTGGCGCTCGCTGCTCACCGAGCGCGACACGGACGAAGTCGTCACCAAGGCCCTGGTACGCGACGTGGAACTGCCCGGCGGGGCGGGCACGATGGCCCTGATCACCCTCGACAACGGCTTCGACCACACCAAGCCCAACACGTTCGGCCCACGCGGCCTGTTCGCGTTGAACGGCGCGATCTCCGAGATCGCCGCGCGCACCGACCTGGTGGCCGTGGGCGTCACGGGCAAGCCGTTCATCTTCGCCGTCGGCGCCGACCTCAAGGGGGCGGCCACCCTGGCGACGCGCGAGGAGGCGCTGGCGATCGGCGCGCTGGGGCACCACGTGTTCCGGCGGCTGGGCGAGCTGCCGATCCCGTCGTTCGCGTTCGTGAACGGCGCGGCGATGGGCGGCGGGCTGGAGATCGCGCTGCACTGCACGTACCGGACGATCTCCTCCGGGGTGCCGGCTGTCGCGCTGCCCGAGTGCTTCCTCGGCCTGGTGCCCGGGTGGGGCGGCACGCAGCTCCTCCCCCGCCTGATCGGCCCGGCGAACGCGATCAAGCTGGTGATCGAGAACCCGCTGTCGCAGAACCGCATGATCAAGGGGCCGCAGGCGTTCGAGCTGGGCGTCGCCGACGCGATGTTCGAGCCGGCCGACTTCCTGGAGGAGTCGCTGCGCTGGGCGTCGCGGGTCCTGAAGGAGGACGTCACCGTCGAGCGGGCCTCGCACGACGGCGACGACTGGGACAAGGCGGTCGGCGACGCGCGCTTCCTGGTGGACCTGAAGCTGCACGGCGCCTCCCCCGCGCCGTACCGGGCGCTCGACCTGATCTCCCAGGCCCGCACGGCCTCGCGTGACGACGGCTTCGCGGCCGAGGACGAGGCCCTGGCCGACCTGCTGATGAGCGACGAGCTGCGGGCCGGGCTCTACTCCTTCGACCTGGTGCAGCGGCGGGCCAAGCGGCCGGCCGGAGCGCCTGGCAAGGAGCTGGCCCGCAAGGTCACCAAGGTCGGCGTGGTCGGCGCGGGCCTGATGGCCTCGCAGATGGCGCTGCTGTTCGCCCGCCGCCTGGAGGTGCCGGTCGTGCTGACCGACCTCGACCAGGCCAGGCTCGACAAGGGCGTCGGCTACGTCCACGCGGAGGTCGACAAGCTGCTGGCCAAGGGCCGGGTCTCGGCCGACCAGGCGAACCGGCTCAAGGCACTGGTCACGGGCTCGCTCACCAAGGACGCCTTCGCCGACGCCGACTTCGTGATCGAGGCCGTCTTCGAGGACCTGGCCGTCAAGAAGCAGGTGTTCCGCGAGGTCGAGGCGGTCGTGTCGGCCGAGTGCGTGCTGGCCACCAACACCTCGTCGCTGTCGCTGACGGAGATGGGCGCCGAGCTGGAGCATCCCGAGCGGCTGGTGGGCTTCCACTTCTTCAACCCGGTGGCCGTGATGCCGCTGCTGGAGATCGTCAAGGGCGCCTCGACCGACGACGCCACGCTGGCCACGGCCTTCTCGGTCGGCAGGTCGCTGAAGAAGTCGTCGGTGCTGGTCAAGGACGCTCCGGCGTTCGTGGTGAACCGGCTGCTGACCCGCTTCATGGGCGAGGTCGTGGCCGCCGTGGACGAGGGCACGCCGCTGGAGGTGGCCGAGCACTCCCTGGACGACCTCGGGCTGCCGATGACGCCGTTCGCGCTGCTGCAGCTCGTCGGCCCGGCGGTCGGCCTGCACGTGGCCGAGACGCTGCACGAGGCGTTCCCCGGCCGGTTCGGCGTGTCGGAGAACATGGCCAAGCTGGTCGCGTCCGGCAAGCCGGGGGTCTACCGCCCAGACTTCTCGCTCGACCCGGAGGCGGTGGCGCTCTTCGCGGGCGGCACGTCGCCCTCTACGGCCGCCGAGGTGCGGCTGCGGGTGCTGGAGGCGCTGGCGGAGGAGGTCAGGCTCATGCTGGACGAGGGCGTGGTCGCCGCCGCGCAGGACATCGACCTGTGCATGATCCTCGGCGCGGGCTGGCCGTTCCACCTGGGCGGGATCACCCCGTACCTCGACAGGGCCGGCCTGTCCGACCCGAGGTTCCTGCCGCCGGGCGTGGCCTCGCTGCCCGCCTGACCGTGGAAGGCGCCGGACGCCGCGCCGGCGCCTTCTTTCTCCCCGCTCAGCCGGCCGAGCTGTCGGTCCTGGCCGCGCGGCTGTGGCGGTAGCCGTACGCGAAGTAGACCGCCGCGCCGACGACCATCCAGACCAGGAACCGCAGCCACGTCTCGATCGGCAGGTTCAGCATCAAGTAGAGGCAGGCCAGCACCGACAGGATCGGCAGCACCGGCACGAACGGCGTGCGGAAGGCGCGCGGCAGGTCGGGCCGCGTGCGGCGGAGGACGATCACACCGGCCGAGACCACCACGAACGCGAACAGCGTGCCGATGTTGACCAGCTCGGCCAGCTCGCTCAGCGAGATGAACCCCGACAGCAGCGCCGACACCACTCCGATGATCACCGTGAGGCGGGCGGGCGTGCCGAAGCGGGGATGCACCTTCGCCATCGGGCGCGGCAGCAGCCCATCTCGGCACATCGCGAACAGCACCCGGGTCTGCCCCAGCATCAGGATCATCACCACGGTGGTCAGGCCCGCGATCGCGCCGATGCTGATCAGCGCGGCCGCCCAGTGCTGGCCGACCGCGGCGAAGGCGTCGGCCAGCGGCGCCTTGATGCTGAGCTGGTCGTAGCGCTGCATGCCGACCACGACCAGCGAGACCGCGACGTACAGCACCGTGCAGATGGCGAGTGAGCCGAGGATGCCGCGCGGCAGGTCCCGCTGCGGATTGATGGTCTCCTCCGCGGCCGTGGCCACGACGTCGAACCCGATGAAGGCGAAGAACACGACCGCCGCCGCCGAGAAGACGCCGATCACGCCGTACGCCACGGGGGTGACGCCGAACAGCACCTGGATCAGCGGCGCCTTCAACCCCGCCACCGCCGGCGTCGCCCGCGCCGGCGGGATGAACGGCGAGTAGTTGGCGGCCTTGACGAAGAACAGCCCGGCCACGATGACCAGCAGGATCACCGCCACCTTGATGGTCACGATGACCAGGTTGACCCGCGACGACAGCTTGATCCCCGCCACCAGGACCACCGTGAGGAGCAGCACGATGACCATCGCGGGCAGGTTCACCACGGGGTTCTCGCCCGCGATCGCGTCGGGCAGGTGGACGCCGATCGAGTTCATCAGGGACGCGAAGTAGCCGGACCAGCCGACCGCGACCACCGCCGCGGCCAGGGCCATCTCCAGCATCAGGTCCCAGCCGATCACCCACGCGGGGAACTCCCCCAGCGTGGCGAACGAGAAGGTGTACGCCGACCCGGCCACCGGGATCGTCGAGGCGAACTCCGCGTAGCAGAGCGCGGCCAGCCCGCAGACCACGCCCGCGACGACGAAGGAGAGCGCCACGGCCGGGCCCGCGGTCTGCTTGGCCACCTGCCCCGTCAGCACGAAGATGCCGGTGCCGACGATGACGCCGATGCCGAAGACCGTCAGGTCGAGGGCGGTCAGGCGCTTTCGCAGCCGGTGCTCGGGCGCCTCCGTGTCGCGGATCGACTGCTCGACGCTCTTGGTGCGAAAGATATCCACAGCCGGTGATCTGCCCTCACCGGCTGTGATCATGCCTGTTTCAGCGGCGTGCGGGCTGGTTCTCGACGGAGGTGCTGCGCTTGGCGACCGCCTCGGTGATCTCGCGGGCGAGGTCCTGGCCGGTCAGGCCGATCTGACCGAGGATCTTGGCGCGCTTGGCGTGGTCGAGGAAGCGCTGCGGGATGCCGTAGGTGCGTACCGGGACGTCCACGTCGTGGTCGCGCAGCAGACGGGCCACCGCGTCGCCGACGCCGCCGACCCGGCCGTTGTCTTCGACGACCGCGACCAGTTTGTGCGCGCTCGCCGCCAGGGCGAGCGCCTCGTCGAGCGGCTTGACCCAGCGCGGGTCGACCACGGTCGCCGAGATGCCCTGCGCGTCGAGCAGGACGGCGGCGTCCATGCAGACCTGCGCCATCGGGCCCACGCCGACGAGCAGCACGTCGGCGTCGCCCGCCCTGAGCACGTCCATCTCGCCCAGCTTGCCGACCGCCTCCAGGGGCTCGGCGACCGGGCCCTTGGGGAAGCGCAGCACGGTCGGGGCGTCGGAGACGGCCACGGCCTCGTTCAGCAGCTCCGTCAGCCGGTCGCCGTCGCGCGGCACGGCGATCCGCAGGCCGGGGATCACCTGCAGGATCGACAGGTCCCACATGCCGTTGTGGCTGGCGCCGTCGTCGCCGGTGACGCCGGCGCGGTCGAGCACCACGGTGACGGGCAGCCGGTGCAGGGCGACGTCCATGAGGAGCTGGTCGAAGGCGCGGTTGAGGAAGGTCGCGTAGACGGCGACGACGGGGTGCATGCCGCCGAGCGCCAGGCCGGCGGCGCTGGTGAGCGCGTGCTGCTCGGCGATGCCGACGTCGTAGATGCGCTCGGGGTAGGCCTCGGCGAAGGCGGCCAGGCCGGTCGGGTGGAGCATGGCGGCCGTGATCGCCACGAGGTCTTCACGCTCCTTGCCGAGCCTGACCAGTTCCTCGCTGAACACGTTGGTCCAGATGCGGCCCTTGGGCTTCTCCATGCCGGTGATCTTGTCGAACGGGCCGGGGCCGTGGAACTGGTCCTCGTCGTGGTTCTCCGCCGGGGAGTAGCCGCGGCCCTTCTGGGTGAGCGCGTGCACGATGACCGGGCCGCCGAAGCCGCGGGCCTTGCGCAGTGCCGCCTCCATGGCCTGCTCGTCGTGGCCGTCGATGGGGCCGACGTACTTCAGGCCGAGGTCCTCGAACATGACCTGCGGGGCGATGGCGTCCTTGACGCCCTTCTTGATGCCGTGCAGCGCGTCGTAGAGCACCGGTACGTTGCCGAGCTTGTCCTTGACGTACTCCAGCACGTCCTCGTAGCGGCGGTTGACCCGCAGCTTGGACAGATGGGAGGCGAGGCCGCCGATCGTGGGCGAGTAGGAGCGGCCGTTGTCGTTGACGACGATGACCACCGGAAGGTCCTTGACCGCGGCGATGTTGTTGAGCGCCTCCCAGGCCATGCCGCCGGTCAGCGCGCCGTCGCCGATCACCGCGACCACGGTGCGGTCGCGCTCGCCGCGCAGCTTGAACGCCTTGGCCAGGCCGTCGGCGTAGGACAGGGCGGTGGAGGCGTGCGAGTTCTCGACGAAGTCGTGCTCGGACTCGGCCTGGCTGGGATAGCCGGACAGGCCGCCCTCCTGCTTGAGCGCCTCGAAGCCCGTGGCCCGGCCCGTCAGGAGTTTGTGCACGTACGCCTGGTGGCCGGTGTCCCAGACGATGGGGTCGGCCGGGGAGTCGAAGACGCGGTGCAGGGCGATTGTGAGTTCCACCACACCCAGGTTCGGGCCTAGGTGGCCGCCGAACCTGGAGCAGGCGTCGATGAGCAGGTCACGGATCTCCTCCGCCAGCTGCGGTAGCTCCTCCGCTGCGAGCCGTTTGACGTCGTGCGGTCCCTTGACTGAGCCCAGCAACCCGCTCACGGATCCCGTTCCCCTCTGCTCTTGTTCGCCGACGCGTCGAGTCTAGTTCGCGGACGCCACGCTGACTGCATCGAGTCAAATGCACCCATATTTGTCCGATCTTGACCTAGTCTTTTCACCACTATGAACGCTCTCCCCATGAAGAAGCTAACGTCCCTTATGGCCGCCGGGGTGGTTGTCGCCCTGGCGGGCGTGGGCACGGCGTCGGCTGAAGCACAACCAGTCCAGCAGGTCCAGCAGGCCCAGCAGCAGGCGGCGCCGCCGCGTGGCAAGGCCGCCGCGACTGCCAACCCGCTGTACCGGACCGGACGGCTCGCCAGTTCCAACTGCTCGCCCGGTAGTCTTCCGAAGGGCAGCACAAGCGCCTACAAGCGCTTCCTGACGCGCGTCACCGACTGCCTGAACCGGTCCTGGAGCACCCAGTTCCGCAAGGCCGGGCTGACGTTCAGCAAGCCGAGGCTCCGCATCATCACCAGCAAGGTGCGCACCCCCTGCGGCCCGTGGAGCGCCGGTGCCGACGGCATCTACTGCTCCACCGACCGCACGATGTACATGCTGATCACCCGGTCGCAGCTCCGTAACCCGTTCGCCCTGGGCATCACCCGCCTGATGGCGCACGAGTACGGTCACCACGTCCAGTCCCAGTCCGGCATCTGGAACTACTACTGGGCCGCCAGGAACAGCGCGGGCAAGTCCGCCCAGCTCCAGCTGTCCCGCCGGTCCGAGCTGCAGGCCGAGTGCTTCTCCTCGGTCTTCATGAACACGGTCCGGGACACCCTGCCGGTCGACCCGGGCGAGTGGGACTACACCGTCGACTGGTTCCGCAAGAACGGCGCCAAGGGCTGGCCGCAGAACGACCACGGTCGCGGCCCGACCCAGGCTGCGTGGATGAACCGCGGCTTCAGCTCCGGTTCGCCGGGCGCCTGCAACACCTGGACGGCCTCGGCGCGCGCCGTCTCCTGACGTCCAGCTCCGCAACTGCTCGCCCATGCGGCCCGCGCCGGTCTCGGCGCGGGCCGCACTGCATTCCGGACGAGCTACCGCAAAAATGGGCTAACGCCGCCGCATGTGGTGGTCTAAGATCCGCGATCGTGCGTATCCCCCTTATCGCAGCGTCTGTGTGCATGGTGGCGGGCCTGGCGTTGTCCGGCACCGCCCATGCGGCGACGGTGCCCACCACGGCTCCGGTGGCCGCGCCCGCCGCGCTCCCGTCCGTGCTCCCGTCCGTGCTCACCAAGAACAAGATCTACCGCTCGGGAACCGCGTCGACGCTGTCGTGCGCGATCCCCGCGATCCGCGAGGGCAGCGCGGCCTCGCTCGAGACCTTCCACCGGGCGATGGCCGCCTGCGCCAACCGCTTCTGGGCCACCAGGTTCCGGGCGGCGGGCATGCGCTACAGCCCGCCGAAGATCGCCATCACGACCGGCAGCGGCTCGGTCTGCGGGAAGATCACCAGCAACGGCGCGCAGTACTGCCCGGCCCAGCGCACGATCGCGATCCGGATCATGAAGCGCGACCTGCGGGACCCGTTCAGGATGAACATCGCGCACTCCGTCGCGCACGAATGGGGGCACCACGTGCAGGAGCTCACCGGCATGCTGGACGCGCAGAACGTGCTGTACTGGCGCGCCTCGGGCAGCGCCCGCACGATCCTCAGCCACCGCCTGGAGATGCAGGCCGAGTGCTTCGCCGGCGTCTTCTACAGCGCCACGCTGGACTCGATCGACCCCGGGATCACCTGGGAGCAGTGGGTGGACGCCGTCAGCAGGGCCGGCGAGAGCAAGATCCACGGCAGGCCGGCCAACCTCGCCTACTGGCAGGACCGCGGCTACAGCCGCGGCTCGGCCCGCTCCTGCAACACCTGGACCGCCGCCAGAGCCGACGTCTCCTAGCGCAGGTTCTACCCGCCGGCCCTCGCCAGGACCTCCAGAGGGTCGGCCAGGACGTTGGAGAAGGCCAGCTCGGCGGCGCCGACGAGGGTCGCGTCGTCGGCCAGGGCCGAGGTGCGCAGCCGCAGCCGCTCCCGCTGCGGCGCCATCGCGTTCAGCGCGAGCTGGCTGCGCACCTGGGCCGCCGAGCCGAGATAGACCTCCCGCAGCACCCCCCCGAAGATCACCATCTCCGGGTTGAAGATGTTGACCAGGTTCGACACGCCCAGCCCGAGCCAGTAGCCCACCCGGCTCAGCGCCTCCTGCGCCACGATGTCGCCCCTGTCGGCGGCGTCGACGACCGCGCGGACCGCGTCGCGCCCGTACTGCTCCCCCACCAGCCGGCCCGCCGACTCCAGCAGCGCCCGCTCCCCCACCTCGGCCTCCAGGCAGCCGCGCGAGCCGCAGCCGCAGGCGCGCCCGCCCGGGTTGACGACCATGTGCCCGACCTCACCGCCGTACCCCTCGTGCCCGCCGAGCAGGTGGCCGCCCGCGATGATGCCGCCGCCGATGCCGACGTCACCGTGCAGGTAGACGAGGTCGCGGACGCCCGCGCCGACACCCCTGCTGTGCTCGGCCAGCGCCGCCAGGTTCGCGTCGTTGCCCACGCTGACCGGCAGCCCGAGGCCCAGCCTGCGGCCCAGCTCCTCGCCGAACGGCACCTCCTCGGCCAGCAGGTTCGGGCCGAACCTGATCACGCCGTCGCCCTTGCGCACGCCTCCCGACACCGCGGCCGCCACGCCGACGCAGACCGTGTCGGCCCTGGTCCTGCGGCGCATCTGCCTGGCGACCCCGGACAGCGTGCCGGCCAGCTCGTCCAGCTCGAACGGGCCGCGGCGGCGGGCCGCCACCCTGCGGTCGAGGATCACCCCGCCCAGGCCGACGCGCGCCACCGCGATCCGGTCGGGACCGACGTCGAAGGCGAACACGTACACCCGCGCCGACTCGGGACGCACCACCAGCGACGGCCGCCCGGCGCGGCCCGTCTCGCGCGGCAGCTCCTCCCTCACCAGCCCGGCGGCGGTGAGGTCGGAGGTCAGGGCCATGATCGTGCTGCGGTTCAGGCCCATCCGCGAGGTCAGCTCGGCCCGCGAGATCGGCCCGCTCAGATGGACATGGCGCAGCAGCGCGCCGAGGTTGTGGCGCCTGATGTCCTCCTGAGAGGGGCCGGCACGCATCGTCTGAGGTTCCTTGGACGGCTGGAAGTCGCTGATCACCTTAGACCAGCGGCAGCCGCCCGTTTGCGCGCCAGGGCGTCGACACCCGCGGCGAGCAGCAGGACGAACCCGGTGACCAGGTACTTGACGCTCGCACCGTACTGCATCAGGCCCATCCCGTTGTCGATGACCGCGATGACCGCGCCGCCGAGCACGGCGTCCAGGACCCGCCCCTTGCCGCCGAACAGGCTCGTGCCGCCGATCACGGCCGCGCCGACCGCGTACAGCAGCACCGAGCTGCCGCCCGTGTTCGGGTCCACCGAGCTGGCCCTGGACGCGGCGATGACGCCGCCGACGGCGGCCATCGAGGAGCAGATCACGAACGCGGTGATCTTGATCCGGTCCACGGCGATGCCGGCCCTGCGTGCCGCCTCCGCGCTGCCGCCGACCGCGTAGATGTGCCGTCCGAACGCGGTGCGGCGGAGCACGAACGTCCACGCCAGCAGCAGCCCGAGGATCACGGGCACCACGATGGGCACGCCGGTGAGCGACGTGAGCTGCGGGTTGAAGCTGCGCTCCAGGTTGAGGACGTACACCGCGAGGCCGGCGATGACCGCGAGCGCGCCGCCCCTGGCGGCGATCAGCGAGAGCGGCTCCGAGACCAGCCCCCGCCTGGCCCGCCTGCGCGCCCGCGTGAGCTGGACCCCGGCGTAGCCCGCGACGCAGACCGCGTACAGCGCCCAGCCCAGCGCGGGCGGCAGGTTCTTCTGCGCGACCGCCCTGATGACCGGGTCGTTGATGGAGATGTTCGTGCCCTCGTCCACCAGCACCAGGGCGAGGCCCTGGAAGGCGAGGAACGCGGCCAGCGTCACCACGAACGACGGGATGCCCACCTTGGCCACCAGCGTGCCGAGGGCCGTCCCGATGACCACGCCGCTGAGGATCGCCGCCGCCACCGAGACGTACCACGGCAGCCCCATGTTGGTCAGCGTCACCGCCAGGACCGCGGCGCACACGCCGCTGGTGAACCCCGCCGACAGGTCGATCTCGCCGAGCAGCAGCACGAACACCAGGCCCATCGCGATCACGGTGACCGCCGCGCCCTGGGTGAACAGGTTGGCGAAGTTGATCGCAGTGAGGAAGCTGGGACGGGCGACGGCGAAGGCCGTGCAGAGCACGACCAGGCCGAGCACGGCCGGCAGCGCACCCATGTCGCCGCCGCGCACCCGCTCCACGTAGGCGCGGGAGCTGTTGGCGATCGACGGCGACCTGACGGCCGTGACGAGCGCCTCGCCGGGCAGTTCCTTCACTTTGCTCATGGGGTGACCCCGTTCCTGAGTCCGAGGTCACCGCTGCGGCCGGAGGTGATCAGCTCGACCACCTGGGCGTGCGTCACGTCGGCGGTCCTGACCTGGGCGGCCATCCTGCCGAGGTAGAGCGCCGCGATCCGGTCGGAGACGGCGAACACGTCGTTCATGTTGTGGGAGATGAGCACGACCGCGAGCCCCGTGTCGGCGAGCCTGCGCACCAGCTCCAGCACCTGCGCCGTCTGGGCGACGCCCAGCGCCGCGGTCGGCTCGTCAAGGATGACGACCTTGCTGTTCCACAGGACGGCCTTGGCGATGGCGACGGTCTGCCGCTGGCCGCCCGACAGGCTGGAGACCTGCTGCCTGATGGATTTCACGGTACGCACCGACAGGCCGTTGAGCGTCTTCTCGGCCAGTTCCTCCATGGTGTCCTCGTCCAGGACGAGCCCGCTGCGGCGCTCCCTGCCGAGGAACATGTTCTGGACGATGTCGAGGTTGTCGCAGAGCGCGAGATCCTGGTAGACGATCTCGATGCCCAGCTCGCCCGCGTCGCGCGGGGTGTTCACCTGGACGGGGCGCCCGTCGAAGAGGATCTCGCCCGCGTCGATCGGATAGCTGCCGCCGATGCACTTGACCAGCGTCGACTTGCCCGCGCCGTTGTCGCCGACCAGCGCGGCGACCTCTCCGGCGTAGGCGGAGAAGGACACGTTGTGCAGGACCTGGACGGGACCGAAGCTCTTGTCGATCCCGCGCGCTTCAAGCAGGGGGGTCATGAGGCTCCCTCTAGGAGGGGTACGGCCGCCTGCGCTCGGGCGGCAACCGTACCCTGTGCCGCTTCTACTGGATTCCGGCCTCCGTGCACTTGGCGGCGAAGTCGCCCGTGCACAGCTCCTGCTTGGTGACGTAGCCGTCGGCCACGACGTCCTTGACGTTGTCCAGGGTGATGGCCTGCGGTTCGAGCAGCTCGGACGGCACGTCCTGGCCGGTCTGCGGGTCCTTGACGCTGCCGCTCGCCGTGGGCTTCTCACCCTTGGCCAGCGCGACGGCGAGCTTGGCCCCGGCGTCGGCCTCCTTCTTGACCGCCTTGTACACGGTCATGCACTGGTCGCCCGCGAGGATGTTCTGCAGCCCCTGGACGGTGGCGTCCTGGCCGGTGACCGGCACCTTGCCGTTGAGGTTGTTCTTCTTCAGCACGGTGATGGCGGCGTTGCCGAGCCCGTCGTTGGCGGCTAGCACCCCGGCGATCTTCGGCTGGCTGGTGAGCATCTGCTCGAAGATCGTGCCCGCCTGCGTGTTGTCCCACTCGGGGACGGCCTGGTCGGGGCCCTTGACGTACTCGCCGGAGTCGAACTTCGGCTTCAGTACGCCGTCGTAGCCCGCCTTGAACAAGGTGGCGTTGTTGTCGGTGGGCGAACCGTTGAGATAGGCCACGATCGGCTTGCTGGCCTTCTTGTCGGCCAGGCACTTGGCCAGGCCCTCGCCCTGCAGGGTGCCGACCTTCGTGTTGTCGAAGCTGACGTAGTAGGCGGCGCCGCCGCCCAGCGTCAGCCGGTCGTAGTCGATGGTCGCCACACCCTGCGACCTGGCCTTGTCGATCACCGTCTTGCCGGTGCCGCTGTCGAGGTTCACGATCATCAGGACGGTCGCGCCGTTGGTCATCATCTGGTCGGCGATGGTCTGGAAGGCGGTCTTGTCGTTCTGCGCGTTCTGGATGTCGTAGGCGACTCCAGCGGCCTTGAACGCCTCTTCCAGGTACTTGCGGTCCGCCGTCTCCCAGCGGGCCGAGGACTTGCTGTCAGGCAGGATGACGCCGACCTTCCCCGGCTTCTGCGAGTTCTGTGCGGTGGTGGTGCCACCCTGGCCGCCGCCGCCCCCACAGGCGGTGAGACCGAGGGTCAGCGCGGCGGCCGTGGCGGTCAGGCTGAGGATCCCCTTGCGCATGGTGCAGGGTCCTTTCTCCGGAGGAGCCCCGAATGAATGTTGTGTGCGGCAACGTATTCCGCCACGGACGGCTTGTGAAGAGGCGTCGAAGGGGTAGTTTGTTGTTCCCGGTAACAATCCAGAAACGTCGGGTCAACCTGTCCGGGCGGTTCGACGACGCTGAGACGCGATGGTTGGGCTGGGGTGAGGTCAGGGTGCTGTTCGGCACCGAGCCGATGTTCCGCGACCACCCGAAGCGGCTGTTCCCGCAGGTGGCCAGGGCGCTCTACCGGTCGCGCCCCGGTCACGGGCAGCACGGCCGTCACGCCGTGATCGGGATCTGCTAGCTTTACCTTTCCGGCCGGATGTTGCATCCGGCCGGAAAGTGTTTGTATGACCACTTTTCAGACAACCGTGCGGCCCGCGGGCACTGCGGACCGCCTCGCCGTCGAACGGCTCTGGCTCATGTTCCGGCATGACATGGCGGAGTTCCAGGGCGGGCTGCCCAGCCCCGACGCCACCTATCACAGCGACCGGCTACGCTCGGCGTTCGAGGACGACGACTGGGCGACCTACCTGTTCACCAGCGGCGACCGGCCTGTCGGGTTCTCGTTCGTGCGCGCGCTGTCCGGCCCGGCGCGCGTGCTGAACAGCTTCTTCGTGGTACGCGGCGCGCGCCGGTCCGGGATCGGGATGAAAGTTGTGCGGGAGGTGATCTCCCGGCACCCCGGCCCCTGGAAGATCGCCTTCCAGGACTCGAACACGGCGGCCGTCGCTTTCTGGCGGCGCGTCGCCACCGAGATCGCCGGTGACGCGTGGACGGAGGAACGCCGGCCCGTGCCGAACCGGCCCGACGTGCCCCCGGACGTGTGGATCTCCTTCACCACCGCCTGACCAGGGATCAAGCGGGAGTGTAAGCGGCGGGGCCCGTGGTGAACGTGCCCCGCCCCTGCGCCAGGAAGGTCGCGATACGCGTTCCGCCCCCCCACTGAGCGGCCACCGCCAGGACCGCCACGCTGACCTCAGCGGTGGAGGACTTGCCGCCCTCCTCGACGTCGACGACCTCGCCAAGGCCGTCTCGGGCACCGGCTTCGCTGCCGCGCAGGCAGGACCGGGCATGAATTCCTGCCATTTTTCTGCCATTAGTTCGGGGTTATTGTTTCGCCATCTCACGGATTCCTTTGTCCGGATATTTCGCAATTCGGCATAAATTCATTCCTGTGGAGGTGGCTTCTTCATGCGTGTAGGGCTCTTGCGGATCGCCGGCACTCTCGTGCTGGCCCTGGCGGGCACGGCGGCCATACCGGCCGCCGCCCATGCGGATGAGCCGTCATCGGTGGTGATCGACTCCTCCGAGACAGCCCAGGGCGTCGTACGGCTCGCCGGACGGTTCACCGGGGCGTACGACGTGAACATCGTGGTGAACGGCGAGCGGATCGAGCGCGCCAGGGTGAGCGATCCGGACGCCGACGACTCCGGCGCCTGGTCCTATGACCTGGACACCAGCGAGATGGACGGCGAGATCGAGATCTACGCCAAGGCGACGGACGCGGCGACGCGCTACGGCACGTGGTCGAAACCACTGACGCTGCGTGTGGACAACCCGCGCGCCAGGGCGCCGAAGGTGTCGATCGCCGAGCCCGCCGATGGGGCGAGGCTCACCAGGCCCGCGACGCTGCAGGTGAACGTCACCGGCGCGGACGTGCGTTCGGTGCGGGTCCGGGTCAACGGCGGCCCATGGAAGAACGCCTCCGGCGCGAACGGGCGGTACGTGACGCTGGTGGATCCGGCGAAGTACGGCGACGTCATGGCGAGCCTGGAGGCGGAGGCGGTCGACGCGCGCGGCAACGTGTCCAGGTCGGCCACCCGGTACGTGGCGCTCGGCGCGGCGAAGAAGGAGCGCCCGGTGCGACACCGACAGGACCGGGCGATGTGGATCTGGGAGAAGGCCTCCTACAACCTGGTGCTCAACCCGGGATCGCGCCGCCTGCTGGAGACCGTGCTGGCGCCCGGCTCGACGATCTACCTGGGAGTGGACACCTACGCCGGTCGCGACATGATCGAGGACGCCCGCTCCGAGCTGCGCGACCTCGTGGCCTGGGCGCATCGCCGGGGGATGAACGTGCACGCCACGGTGGCCGGCGGGACGCGGCCGCCCTATCTCGGCGCGCTCTCCCGATATCGCGACCGCGCGGTCAGGGAGATGGAGCGGGTTCTCGACTACAACCTCTCGTCGGCGCTGGCCGAGCGCTTCGACGGGATCAACGTCGACATCGAGCCGTACAGCCTGCCCTGGTTCGGGAGCGCCAAGCCCGACGTGCAGATCCAGTGGCTGGACACGCTGCGGGCGATGATCGCGCGCCGGGACGCGTCCGGGCAGCCCCTGCTGTTCGGCCCCGCCGTGCCCCGGTGGCTGGACACCTCCGCCTGCTGCACGGACGTCCCGTACGGCGGGACCACCCGTACCATGGCCGAGCACATCCAGGACATGACGGACTACATCGCGATCATGGATTACCGGGACCAGGCGGACGGCAGCGCCGGCATCATCGCGCAGGCCGAGGGTGAGATCGCCTACGCCGAGCGCATCGGCAAGCCGCTCTCAGTGGTGATCGGGGTGGAGACCCTGGACATCGCGACCAGCGGCGACCCGCACACCATCACCTTCCGCGAGCAGGGCAGGGACGCGATGGAGGCGGAGCTGGCGAAGGTCTACGGGGCGTTCTCGGACAGCCCCGCCTTCGCCGGGGTGGCGCTCCACCACTACGACTCCTATCGGGAACTGCCCACGATCTGGGGCCCCTCGGCGAAGTGGCCCGCGCCGCCCGCCGACTCCGGGCCGCCCACGGGCGTCGACTCGCCGCCGAAGGCCGTCGCGTTCGACCACTCCACGGCCGACCTGACCTACGGGCGGGCCCACGACGACGCCGAGGTCGGCTTCTACGAGGTGCATCGGTCGGTGGAGCCGGGCTTCACTCCCGGACCCGGCACCCTCGCCGGCCGGGCGCGCGGCCTGACCTACACCGACACCGGGCTGCTGCCCGGCACCGCCTACACCTACCGGGTCGTGCCCGTGGACGTGGCCGGACACCGCGGCCCCGCGTCGGATCCCGTCTCGGTGACGACCGGGAGCACCGACCTGCGCCCGATGGTGGTGGAGTCGATGACCGTCAAGCTTGAGGGCGGCGCGGCGCGAGTGCGGCTGCGCGTCGTGGACAAGACGACCGGTGAGCCGGTGGCCGCCACGGTGCGCGGGCGGTTCACCTTCTCCGCGGGGCGCTACGTGACGGTGACCGCGGACGCCGACGGCTGGGCCACCGCGACGTCCGAGGCCTTGGTACAGCCGACGGGCCAGGTCGGGTTCGCGGGGCACCGGCTGACCGCTCCCGGCCGCTACTGGGCCGGCGCCTATGACCGGGACAGGGACGTCTCCGCCCAGTGGTGACGACCCCGCTGCCCGCAGGGCCGCCTCCCGCCTGAGGCGGCTCTGCGCTGCTATCTAAAGGGAAGGAATTCATCCCTCTTTTCTGCAGAATTAGAGATGAATTCGTCATTGACATCGCCCCGATATGACGAGAAGAATCCCGTTATGGAGCCACCTGACGGAATGAATTCCCTCCCAAAGGGAAGGCGATACCGCACTCTCGCGGCACGCCTGCGGCAGGAGATCGTGCAGGGCCGCTGGCCGGTCGGCGGCAGGCTGCCGACCGAGTCCGAACTGGCACAGACCTACACGGTCGGGGTCAACACCGTGCGCCGCGCGGTCGACCTCCTGGTCGAGGAGGGGCTCGTCCGGCGTCGGCAGGGGTCGGGCACGTTCGTGACCGCCAGAGTGACCACCTCGGGCAGACCCTCAGGCACCACCGAGGCCAGGCCGCGGCTCATCGGCGCGCTCGTCCCGTCGACCACCTACTACTTCCCCCAGGTCGTCCAGGGCATCGAGCGGGCGGCCACCGCCGCGGGAGTCCAGCTCGTGCTCGCGTGCTCCAACTACGACCCCGGCGTCGAGCTCGCGCAGATCCAGCAGCTCGTCGACGTCGGGGTCGCGGGTCTGCTGCTGGTGCCCAACCTGCACCTCGCCGCGGACCCCGCCGCGCACCTGGCCCGCCTGCGCGAGCTGACCGTGCCGTACGTGCTGGTGGAACGCCGGCCGGCCGACCCCCGCCCGGCCGACCCCACGTCCTACGTCTGCACCGACGTGCACGGCGGCGGCTACGCGGCGGTCCAGCACCTCAGCGGGCTCGGCCGGAGCCGGATCGGCTACCTCGGCCGAATCGGCACCGCCACCTCCGAGGAGGTCTTCGCGGGATACCGCCAGGCCGTCACCGACCTGGGCCTGCCGGAGATCCCTGAGGCGGTGGCCCGGCAGCCCGTCTGGACCGGGCCCGACATGCTGGCCTACGCCAACTCGCTGGTCACCGAGAAGGTGCGCGCGGTGGTGTGCCTCGGAGACCGCGAGGCCACCGCGCTCCTGCCCTACCTGCGCCGGGTCGGCCTGACCGTCCCCGACGACATCGCCCTGGTCGCCTACGACGACGAGGTCGCCGACCTGGCCGAGGTGCCGCTCACGGCGGTGTCCCCGCCCAAGGCAGAAGTCGGCCGCATGGCGACCGAGCTGCTGCTCCGCCGGGTCGAGCTCGGTCCCGTCGCCCCGATCTGCCGTGTCGTGCTGCAGCCTCGCCTGGCCGTACGGGCCTCCTGCGGAGCCGCCTCCGGCACCCTCGTCGAGGTCCGCGTCCCCATGTGACG
The DNA here is from genome assembly GCF_040614375.1 of Nonomuraea sp. NPDC005983. Lineage (NCBI taxonomy): Bacteria > Bacillati > Actinomycetota > Actinomycetes > Streptosporangiales > Streptosporangiaceae > Nonomuraea > Nonomuraea sp. NPDC005983. Next base: position 37,590 of record NZ_JBEXUP010000043.1, on the reverse strand, counting down.
CCGGCCTTCATCCCCTCACCCCCCTTCCCCCCCTTTTCCTGTTGGAGGACCTCATGAGAGTGCGCATGCTCGCCGCCGCCGCGGTGGCCGTGCTCACGGTCGCCGGCACGACGTCGTGTGGCGGCTCGGCCGACGACTCCGGAGCGGCCACCCTGCGACTCGGCTTCTACGCGGCGGCGGGAGACCCCGCCGACACGACCATGCGGGAACTCGTCAAGGAGTTCTCGGCCGCCAACCCGTCGATCAAGGTGGAGCTGGAGGTCGCGCCGTACGTCAAGTTCTTCGAGCGGCTGCGGACCCAGATCGCCGGCGGCCAGGCGCCGCAGGTGTGGCTGTCCGACGGCGTGCTGGTGCAGGAGTTCGCCGCGCGCGGCGCCCTCACCGACCTGACCGACCGGGTCAGCACCGTCAACGCCGCCGACTACTCCGGCATCGAGCTGAACAAGGACGCCAAGGGCCGGATCTACGGCTTCCCGCAGGGCGCCCAGACACCGGTGCTGTTCTACAACAAGAAGATGTTCGCCGAGGCCAAGGTCGCCGAGCCGACGGCGGACTGGACCTACGACGACCTCGCCGCCGCGGCCAAGAAGCTCACCAAGGACACCAACGGCGACGGCAAGCCCGACACGTACGGGTTCCGCGCCTACTCGCCGGGCTTCACCGAGAGCTGGTGGCCCATCATCAAGGCGTACGGCGGCGACATCGTCACCGAAGGCAACCGCAAGGTGGTCGTCAACAGCCCGCAGTCCACCGCCGCGCTCGACTGGATGCTCGCCGCGATGGGCAAGGACGGCTTCGCCCCCGACTACGCGACCACGGAGGCCCTCGGCAAGGGCGTCGTCCACACGCTCTTCGCCACCGGCCGGGTCGCGATGTCTTACGGCATCTACGCCCGCACCCTGTCCGCGAAGAGCGCGGGCGTCGACTTCGGTGTCGCGCCGATGCCGAAGGGGCCGGCCGGCCGCGGCAACGTCGCGATCGTCAACTCGTGGGTGGTCAGCAAGGCGGCCTCGGCGGCGCAGGCCGACGCGGCGTGGAAGTGGATCACGTTCTTCGCCGGTGAGGGCCCGCAGCGCAAGTGGGCCGAACTCGGCGAGGCGATCCCGATCAACAAGCAGGTCGCCTCCTCGGCCCTTCCCGCCGAGCAGAGCAAGGCGTTCCTCGAGTCGCTCGACGCGGCCACCGACCTCGGCACCAACGCCGTGTGGTCGGAGTACACCGAGGCCCTGGCCAAGCGGATGAACGAGGCGCTGTCGGGTGCCGCGCCCGTCGCCACCGCGCTGGAGGCCGGGCAGAAGGAGGCACAGGAGGTCATCGACCGCTTCCATGCGGGGCAGACGCAGTGACGATGCTCACCAGACCACTGGGGAAGGCGGCCGCGGAACCGCGGCCGCCCGCCCGGAAACGGCACGCGGGAGAGCGGGCCTGGGCGTTCGCCTTCGCCTCGCCCTACCTGCTCCACCTGGTCGTGCTGGCCGCCTGGCCGCTGCTGGCCTCGCTCGTCTTCAGCATGACCGACTACGACCTGATGTCCTCGCCCAGGTTCGTCGGATTCGGCAACTTCACCCGGCTCTTCAGCGACGGCGTCTTCTGGCAGACGCTGGGCAACACCGCGTACTTCGCCGTGCTGTTCGTGCCGACCCAGACGGCGCTGGCCCTGGCCCTGGCGATCGCGCTCAACCAGCGGCTGCGCGGCATGGCCCTGTTCCGCGCGGCCTACTTCGTACCCGTCGTCTCCTCGTGGGTGGTCGTCGCGTACGTCGCCGACGCGGTCTTCAACCCGCAGACCGGCCTCGCCAACCAGGTGCTCGGCTGGTTTGGGCTGCCCGCCGAGAACTGGTTGCAGGACCCCGCGCTGGTGATCCCCACGCTCGCGGCCGTCGCGGTGTGGAAGGGGGTCGGCTACATGATGGTGCTCTTCCTCGCGGGCCTGCAGGCCATCCCCGAGGAGCGCTACGAGGCGGCGAAGATCGACGGCGCGTCGGCCTGGAACCGGTTCCGGTACATCACCCTGCCCGGCGTCTCCGGCACCACCTTCCTGGTGTTGGTGCTGACCTCCATCGAGACGCTGCAGTCGTTCGAGCAGGTCTTCGTGATGACCGACGGAGGTCCCCACGGGGCGAGCGAGCTGACCGTGCTCTACCTCTACCGGCAGGGCTTCCAGTTCTTCCAGATGGGCTACGCCTCGGCGATCGCGTGGGTGCTGTTCGTGCTGGTCCTCGCGCTCACGCTGGTGCAGTTCCGTCTCCAGCGCAGGTGGGTGCACTATGCGTAGAACCATCTCCTACGTGCTGGTGCTCGCGGGCGCCCTCGTCATGCTGGTGCCGTTCGTGGCGGCACTCGGGAACTCGCTCAAGAGCTTCGCCCAGTACATCCAGGTGCCACCGGTGTGGATCCCCGATCCGGTCCAGTGGGACAACTACCCGGAGGTGTGGCGGCGTACCCCGTTCGGGCTCTACCTCGTCAACAGCCTCGTGATCGCGGTCCTCGCCGTGGCCGGCAACGTGCTGACCAGCGCGATGGTCGGCCACGCCCTGGCCAGGATGCGCCTGCCGGGCAAGCAGACGCTGCTCACCATGGCACTCGGGACCATGATGCTGCCGACCGTCATCACGATCGTCCCGAACTTCCTGCTGTTCCGCTCGCTGGGCTGGCTGGACACGCTGCTGCCGCTCATCGTGCCGTACTGGCTGGCCACGCCCATCGGGATCTTCCTGATGCGGCAGACCTTCCTCGGCATCCCCAAGGACTTCGAGGAGGCCGCGGGCCTCGACGGAGCCAATCCCTGGCAGGTGTTCTGGCGGGTCCACCTCCCGCTGGCCAAGCCGGCCCTGGCCACGCTGGCGGTCTTCACCTTCACCACCTCGTGGAAGGCCGTGCTGGAACCCACCATCTATCTCACCTCACCCGAGAACTACACGCTGCCGGTCGGCGTGCTGAGCCTCAAGGGCCAGTTCGTCGGGAACGACCAGCTCGTCACGGCTGCGGCGATGATGAGCCTGCTGCCGATGCTGGTCGTGTTCATCCTGGCCCAGCGTTACTTCGTCCGCGGAACCATGTCCGCGGGACTCAAGGGCTGACGCCCTTCATCCCATCCAGGAAGGAAATCGTGACAACAACATCCGGGCTACGCCTGGGCGTCATCGGCGCGGGCACCATCGCCGAGCTCCACGTGGCCGCCGCTCGTCAGACGGCCGGCCAGGTGAAGATCGTCGCGGTGTGCGACGTGCGGGCCGAGGTGGCGGAGAAACTGGCCGCGGAGGCCGGCGCCCGCGTCTTCACCGACCATCGGGAGATGATCGACGCGGGCGGCCTCGACGCGGTCGTGATCACCGTCCCGCACGCCCTGCACGCGCCGATCACCCTGGACGCCGCCGCGGCCGGGCTGCACGTGCTCTTGGAGAAGCCGATCGCCACCACGCGCGAGGACGCGATCCGCATGATCGACGCCTGCCGTGCGGCCGGAGTCGTGTTCACGGTCGGGCACGTCCTGCGCTTCGTCCCGACGCTGCGCGCCGCGGCCGCCTATCTCGCGTCCGGGGAACTCGGCCAGGTCGTGGTGGCCTCGGAGCGGCGTACCGCCGACTACGCCGACCCCTCGCGGCCCCGCTGGTTCCTCGACGCCGACATGGCCGGCGGCGGAATCGTGCTCAACGTCGGCACCCACAGCATCGACAAGCTCCAGATGCTCGTCGGCTCGCCGATCGTCGAGGTCACCGGCCACATCGCCGGACCCGCCGGCGCATCGGTCGAGACGGAGGCGGTGGCCCTGGCGCGGCACGCCGACGGCACCCGCTCGACGATCTCCGTCACCGGCACCGGCCTGCCGTTCACCGACGAGGCCGAGCTCGTGTGCGGCGAGGGCGCGGTCAGGATCAGCCGGGGCGAAGGCGTCTGGTCCTTCCGCGGAGGCGTCGCCACCCAGGTCGCCGCCCCCGAGCCCGGCGAGATGACCAAGGCGTTCGCCGCGCAGCTCGCCGACTTCGCGCGCGCCTGCGCGGCGCGGAGCGCGCCCCAGGTCACGCCGGAGTACGCGCTGTCCGTCCTGGACGTCGCCCTCGCCGTCTACGACTCCGCCCGCAACGGTTCCACCGTCACAGTGAAGGGACAGATGTGAACCCGATCGCGTTCAGCACGCTCGGCATGCCGGGCGCCCCCGCCGACGAGGTGATCGCGGTGGCCGCCACGTACGGCTGCGCCGGCGTGGAGCTGCGCTGCGCCGACGGCGAGATCGTCGCGCCGGACACGTCGGCCGCGGACCTGCGTCAGGTCCGCCGCGCCTTCGACGAGGCAGGAGTCGAGATCGTCGCCGTCTGCTCCTACACGCGCGTGGCGCGGCCGGACGGCGACACCGTGGCCGAGGTGCTGCGCCACGTCGAGATCGCCGAGGCGCTCGGCTCGCCGTTCGTGCGCGTCTTCGGCGGGGTCGAGGGACAGGACGATCCGGCCGCCGCCGCGACTCGGAGGCTCGCGGAGGTGGCGGACCGGCTGCCGGACAACGGCGTCGACGTGCTGCTGGAGACCCACGACGTCTTCCTCACCGGCGAGGCGATCGCCGGAGTGCTCGCCGGGGTCGGCTCGCCACGGATCGGCGCGCTGTGGGACGTGGTCAACCCGTGGCGGGCGGGCGAGACGGCCGCCGCCACGGCGGACGCGCTGGCGCCGTACCTGCGGCACGTGCAGATCAAGGACGCGGCGGCGCCGACCGAGCTGGCCCCCGTGCTGCCCGGCCGGGGCGCGGTGGGGGTGCCCGGCGTGCTCGCCGAGCTCGACCGTCTCGGCTACACGGGCTATCTCGCGCTCGAATGGGAACGCGTGTGGTACCCCGACGCGCCGCCCGTCGGCGATGCCCTCGCCGCCTTCCGCGAGGTGCTCGGGCGATGATCTCCCCGCTGATCCTGCGGGCGGGCCTCCCCACCAGGGAACGTTTCGACGACAACGCGTTCCCCCGCCTGTGCGCCGTCGCCGAGGCCGCCTGGTCCTCCGGCAGGGACCTCGGCGACTTCACCCGGCGGCTGACCGCGCACCTGCCGCTCCTCGACCGGCTGGGCATGCGCTACCGGAGGCCGGACGACGAAGGAGCGCGACATGTTCACCTCTGAGCGGGAACTCGAGGACCGGCTGGCCACCCCCTCGGCCGCGCTGGTCGCCGACGTCGGCGAGTTGGACGGCGACCTCGTCGTGCTCGGCGCCGGCGGCAAGATGGGGCCGAGCCTGGTCCGGCTTGCCCGGCGGGCGCTGGACACCGCGGGACGCGGCTCCGCCCGCGTGTACGCCGTGTCACGCTGGTCGGACGACGCCGCCGCCAAGGAGCTGGCGGAGCAGGGCGTCGACGTGGTGCGCCACGACCTGATGGGCGACGACGACCTCGCCGGGCTGCCCGACGCGGCGAACGTCGTCTTCATGGTCGGCGCCAAGTTCGGCACATCGGCGGCGCCGTACCAGGCGTGGGCGGTCAACGCCGCGTTGCCCGCCGCCGTCGCGCGGCGCTACCGCGACTCGGCGATCGCGGCGTTCTCCACCGGCAACGTGTACCCCCTGGTGGACGTGGCCTCCGGCGGGAGCGCGGAGGACGACCGGCCGGGACCGGTCGGCGAGTACGCGATGAGCTGCCTCGGCAGGGAGCGCGTCTTCGAGCACGCCGCCGCTTCGTACGGCACCCCGGTCACGATCCTGCGCCTCAACTACGCCGTGGACCTGCGCTACGGCGTCCTGGCGGACATCGCCGCGACCCTGGCGGCGGGCGAGCCGGTCGACCTCACGACCGGCCACGTCAACGTCGTCTGGCAGGGGTACGCGAACGAGGTCGCGCTGCGCTCGTTGGGGCACGCGCGGGCACCGGAGGCGTTCACGCTCAACCTGACCGGCCCCGAGACGGCCTCGGTGCGGCGCACGGCCACCCGGCTGGCCGCAGCACTGGGCGTCGAGGCGACCTTCACCGGCCAGGAGAGCGGCACGGCGCTGCTGAACGACGCCTCCCGCTGTCACGGCCTGTTCGGCTACCCGGACGTGCCGCTCGACACGCTGATCGCGTGGCAGGCCGACTGGCTGTCGCGCGGGCTGCCCCTGTCAGGGAAGCCGACCAAGTTCGCGGTGCGCGACGGGAGGTTCTGAGATGTCGATCGACCTGCTCAGGGAGGGGACCGTCATCCCCGCCCACCCGATGGCGTTGACAGGACGGCGCACGCTCGACGAGCGTCGCCAGCGGGCGCTCACCCGCTACTACCTCGCCTCCGGAGCGGGCGGGGTGGCCGTCGCGGTGCACACGACGCAGTTCGAGATCCGCGAGGCGGGGCTGCTCAGGCCGGTGCTGGAGATCTCCGCCGACGTGGTGGCGAAGGAGGCCGACCGGCCCTTCGTCATGATCGCGGGGGCGTGCGGCGACACCGCACAGGCCGTCGCCGAGGCCGAGCTCGCCGCCTCGCTGGGCTACCACGCCGTGCTGCTGTCCCCGAAGGTGCCGGGCGCCGGCGAGGCCGAGCTGCTCGACCGGGCCAGGGCCGTCGGGGAGGTGCTGCCCGTCATCGGCTTCTACCTGCAGGAGGCGGTGGGCGGCAGGAGGCTGAGCCCGTCCTACTGGCGCTCGCTGAGCGAGCAGGAGTCGGTGGTGGCGATCAAGATGGCGCCCTTCGACCGCTACCGTACGGTCGACGTGGTCAGGGCCGTCGAGGCGTCGGGGCGCGGCGACGACATCGCGCTCTACACCGGCAACGACGACAACATCCTGACCGACCTGCTCACGCCGGTCGCGGGGCACCGCATCGTCGGCGGACTGCTCGGCCAGTGGGCGGTGTGGACCCGCGCGGCGGTACTCATGTTCGAGGAGGTACGCCAGGCATGGGCCGGGGACGACCAGGTCCTCCGCTCCCTGCTGGCCCGCGCCGCCGACCTCACCGACGCCAACAGCGCCGTCTTCGACGTGGCGGGCGACTTCCGCGGCTGCATCGCCGGAGTCCACGAGGTGCTGCGCGGGCAGGGGCTCCTGGCCGGAACGTGGTGCCTCGACCCGCAGGAGGGACTGTCTCCGGGACAGGCCGACGAGATCGCCAGGGTCGGCGCCGCCTACCCCTGGCTGGTCGACGACGACTTCGTCGCCGCCGGCCTGGACGACTGGCTGCGCTGAGCGCTCTGGTGTTCCGCCGCCCTCCTCGGGGAGCGGCGGAACACAGTCCGTCAGACGCTCCAGTGGGCCGAGGCGAGGGCGCGGACCGCGTCCTCGTCCACCTCGACCCCCAGGCCAGGCCCCGTGGGCACCAGCGCCGTGCCGTCCACGACCTCCACCGTGCTCCCCCCGACGTACGCCGAGTGGACGAACTGCCGCCCGTTGAGATCGACGGGAGTGTCCACGCCGAACGCGGCGAACAGATGCAGCGAGGCGGCGAATCCGAGATCGGTGTCGGTCAGTCCCGAACCCATGATGCGCAGCCCCGCGTCCTCGGCGAACTGGCACAGCCGGCGGGAGAGCGTGAGACCGCCCGAACGCTGGACCTTGGCGATGGCGATGTCGACCGCGTCGAGTTTCACGAAGGTGGCCAGGTCGGAGGGGTGGCGCAGGCTCTCGTCCAGCGCCACGGGCAGCGGACTGCGGTCCCGCAGCCGGCGCAGCCCGGTGACGTCGTTGGCGGGCAGCGGCTGCTCGAACGCCGACACGTCCAGGTCGGCGAGCCTGCGCGCCATACGCAGCGCGCCGTCCACGGTGTAGGCCTGATTCGCGTCCACCCAGATGGGCGCGCCCGGGGCCGCCTCCCTGACCGCCGCCACGACCGAGACGTCCGTCGCCTCGTCGTGCAGGCCCACCTTGACCTTGTACGCCTGGTAGCCCTGCGCCCTGCCCTCCTCGACCGCCTGCCGTACCTCGGCCGGGGTCTGGCCGGCCACGATCCACCCGAGCGTGATGCGGTCGACGCGGCGCTGGCCCCAGAGCACGCCGACGGAGACACCGAGCGCCCGGCCGAGCAGGTCGTGCAGCGCGATGTCGAGTGCGGACTTGGCGATGGGGGAGCCGATCGTCAGCCCTCGGTTGATCACCTTCTCGTAGGCCGCGCAGGCGCCGTCGAGATCCCACGCCGACCGTCCGACCAGCGCGGGAGCGAGGTAGCGATCGATCGTCGTCGAGATCGACTCCACGGTCTCGTAGGTCCAGGCGGGTGTCGGCGTCGCCTCTCCCCAGCCGGTCAGCCCTCCGGCCGTCACCTTGACAAGAACCCGTTCGGCGGGCTTCCCCGCCGTGGTGACACTTCCCCCGGAAATGCTGAACGACCGGATGGACGGCAATTCCACGACAAATGTGTCCACCCGCTCGACGATTAGCGACTCCATGATTCTCCCAATGGCATGAATTCGTGCTATTTCCGTTACCGCGACGCCCTGAACCTAGCACGCTGGAAATGATTCACGAATTCATGGAATGAATTCATGGCGCTCGCCGATGGTTGTGTGTCGCCGTTGTCGTCATGGCTGCCGTGAGACGCCCGATGTGGCGGGTGTGGCCTGTAATTTGGCGCAACTCGGCAGGTACATCGCGCGCAAACGGGCAAGGTCTGGTGGAGACGGGGTGTGGGCTCCCCGCCGGCTGCCCCGCGCCCCGCTGGTCGGTACGCGAACAGGGGCTCGCCGTACGCAACGAGCTACTCACCAAGGAGAAGGAACTCACCCGCCGGGTCGTACGAAAGCTGGTGAGGCATGCGGAAGACGGCGCGGGGAGGAGACGCAATGACCGATGAGCACTACGACGCGATCGTGATAGGGACCAGCCAGGGTGGCCGGTTCCTCCCCGTCGAGCTGGCGAAGGCGGGCCAGAGGGTGGCGCTCGTCGAGCGTGACCAGCTCGGCGGCGTCTGCGTCAACACGGGGTGCACCCCGACCAAGACGATGGTCGCCAGCGCGCGCCTCGCCTCCCAGGCGCGGCGCGGCGCGGAGTACGGCGTGCGTACTGGTCCGGTATCGGTGGACCTGGCCGTGGTGCGTGAGCGCAAAACGGGCCATGGTCGCCGGCGCGCGGCAGAACTACGCGAGCCGCCTGGCGCAGGACGGGCTTGACCTGATCGAAGGCGAGGCCCATTTCACGGGGCCGAAGTTCGAAGGCTCGCACCTGCTGTCGGCCATCGGCCGCATCCCGAATACGGAGGCGCTCACCCTCGAGGCGGCCGGCATCCGTCTCAACGACCACGGCTTCATCGAGGTCGACGAGTACCTGGAAACCAGTGTCCCCGGCGTCTACGCGATGGGGGACGTCAAGGGCGGCCCGGCCTTCACCCACCTCTCCTACGACGATTACCGCATCCTGCACGCCAACCTCATCGGGCACGAGAAGGCGAGCACGCGGGACCGGATCGTCCCGTACACGGTGTTCATCGACCCGCAACTCGGCCGCGCCGGCATGACCGAGCGCGAGGCCAGGGCGCAAGGACGCGCGATCCAGGTGGCGAAGCTCCCGATGAGCGCCGTCATCCGGGCTGTCGAGACCGGGGAGACGCGCGGCTTCATGAAGGCCGTCGTCGATGCGGACAGCGGGCAGATCCTGGGTTGCACGGTCCTCGGCAGTGAAGGCGGCGAGATCATGACTATGATCCAGGTCGCCATGCTGGGCAAGCTCACCCACACCGCGATGGCGGACGCGATCTTCACACACCCGCTCCTGGCGGAAGGCCTCAACACCCTCTTCGCGATGTTCGACGCCTAGGGGCCAGGTGGACTGACCACAGGGTTGAGTACGCAGTGACACGATCTTCGGAGTTGTTGAAATGAGGGAGAGCCTGCGAGTTCGGTGTGGATTACGACATCTACGCCAAGCTTCCGGTGGCCCTCGTGTCGCACCGTAACGCCCCACTGACCTCAAGCTGAGGAAGTGACAGGCGGGCCGAAGAATCGTCCACGTGGACACCGGCGGGCGTTCAGGGCCGAGGACCCTCAGGCGGCCAGGCTCTGGACGATCAGGGTCGTCGCCGAGAGAGCGGCCACCGCCAGGACCGCCACGCGGACCCTGCCGCCGTCCAGATAGCGCCGCAGCGGCCCGGAGACCAGGAAGCCGGCGACCATGGGCACGACGAGCGTCGCCCCCGTGCTGAGCGCGCGCACCGGCAGCTTGTCGACCAGGGCCAGGATGACCAGCGACTGCCCGGCGCTCAGGAAGAAGAACATCGCCAGCGTGGCCCGGATCTGCGGCCCCTTGGCGCTCTGGTAGACCAGCGCGATGGGCGGACCGCCGATGCCGGTGGCGGTGCCGGTGATCCCGGAGACGAACCCGGCCCCGGTGATCGTCCGCCCGTTGCGGGGCAGGCTGATCGCCCACGTCGTGAGCCCCACGGCCACCAGCACCATGACCCCCACGAACACGCCCAGGACCTGGGTCGACACATAGACCACGATCAACGCCCCGATGGCGCTTCCTGGCAGCCTGCCGAGCACCGCGAACCCCAGCCCGCGCCAGTCGACCCGCCGCCACTCCACGGCCAGTGTGAACAGCGGCAGCGTCAGATTGACCACCTGGATCGCCCCGGGCATCACGCCATGGTCGAGCATCGTGAGCACCGGAGCGGCCACCAACCCCAGCCCGAACCCCACACTGCCCTGAACGACCGCCCCGACAAATACCGCTAAACCACCAACAACCAGGAGCAACTCCGCGTGACTCATGGGGAAGAGTCAACCATCATCCCCTCCGTGAACCTGACCGCACAGGGCCATGAACCCGCACGGATGACGCATCGGGCGGTACCGGAGCGCCGAGGACCGCTGACCGGCGGTTGTCAGGGCCAAGCGCCGCCCTGTAGGCCTGATCCAGCAGGGCACGGACCGACCGCCATACGCTGGGGAGGGGCCACCCAGCGAACCAGCACTTCGCCGGGTGGCGCTCCCATCGTGCCAGACTCCGACGGGCCGCACTGCTCTAAGCTCCGAGATCGTGCGCCTCACCTTCCAGCCCGCCGCACCTCCGGCACCCCCCGTCCGCTCCACCGACGACACGTCCACCCAACACCCAGTTCAACCACCCCTCGCAGGCCACCTCCTGCACCAGCCCGACACCGGCGAACCCCGCGCGCGGCACCCCCTCGCCCGCCGCCCCCTTGCCGGCGGCACCAGGCGGGCCGCCGGACGCGCGGTGGTAGCTCTGCTGGCCGCCGTCGGCCTCGTCACTCTGGCATCTGGGGCTGCTGAGGCCGCCGCGAGCAAGGGCCCGTTCGCCGGGACAGGGAGGCTGACCGTCACGTCGTGTCCGGAGCCGTCCCTCTCGTACGGCGGTATCCCGAGGACGCGGGAGTACCTCACCGCGATGTTAAAATGCCTGGACAAATCATGGTCCGCTCACTTCGCCCGGAATGGGCTGGCCTTCCGCAAGCCGGAGGTCCGCTTCTACGAGGCCCCGGAACGGACGGTGTGCGGCGTCCCGTGGCCCACCGACGCCGCCGCCTTCTACTGCACCAACCGCGGCACGCTCGTCTTCCCCCTCACCGGCGACTGGATCGAGAAGCGAACCGATCTGTACCCCCTGAAGGTGGCCGCCCACGAGTACGGCCACCACCTGCAGAGCCTGGTCGGCCTCAGACGCCACTATGAGTCGCGCATCCGCGCCGACCGCGCTCACCAGGCGGAACTGGGCCGCCGCTACGAGCTCCAGGCCGACTGCCTGTCGGGCGTCTTCCTGGGCGGCGTCCGGCACTCACTCTCCCGGACGGCCGGCGACTGGAACGCCCTCCTGGAGGCCACCCGGGCCAGCGGCGACGACGCCGACTACCGCAGCCACGGCAAGGGAGCCAACCGGGCGTACTGGCTGAAGCGCGGCTACCAGGCCGTCTCCCCGTCGGCCTGCGACACCTGGACGGCCCCACGCTCCCGCGTCGCCTGACCCCGGACGGCGCGCGCGGAGCGGCTGAGCTTCGCCCGTCACTTCTTGGAGAGTATGCGCCCCCTGAACATCGGGTGCTTGGTCTCCCAGTATCTCCAGCCTTCGATCCGCGCGGGAACGCTGGATATTCCGTGGGCGATTCTGTGAATGCGGCAGCTGCCTAGCTGTGAATACTGCGCCCAGCCGACGCGGTATCCGAAGACGCGGTACCACATGTTGCCGTACATTCCATCGCTGATCTTCCGCGTGTAGTCGTGCCCCGTGAAGACCATGTGCCGCAGTTCGAGGTGGGGAGTCACCTGCTTGCGCAGGTGGCGGACCAGGTCCCTGATGGTGAGCTCGTTCTGCTTCTCTCTTTCGAGTTCGGTGAACGCCCGGATCTCGTGCTCCCGCGTGACGTGCGCCGCCATCTCGCCACCGGGGCCGTCGGTGTAGCGGGTGCGGGGCACGAAGAAGTTCCTCGGCTTGAGGAACTGGACCCTGAAGAAGGTCGTCGGCCCGCAGCGGCTGAGGCCCTGCCCGGGCGGTGCGTGCAGTTCCTGGTCGTGGTCGTTGTTGTTGCTGCTGCTGGTGGTGGTGCTGCTGCTGCCGCTGTTGTGGTGGTCCTTGGTGCTGTTGGTTCTGGCGCTGGGTTCGTCGTCGAGCGGAGCGGCGAGGGCCGGCGCGGCCACGGTGACGACGGCGGCCATGGAGAGGGCTCCGGCCATGGCCAGTCCGTTGATTGAGCGGTGCGCACGCCGGGGTATGGCCTTCTTTCGGGGACTGGACGTGCACATCGACGTACCATTCCTTTCGGAATGCGGCCCTCAGCCGCGGCTGACCCACCGGCCGAAATGGTCCAGTGGACGATCCAGCCCGACGGTATAGATGCTTACACTTGCCGCAAGCCCCCTCCACGACGCCACGCCGGGATGAAGTTCCCAGCACGGGAAAGGACCGGTGAAAAAGCATTAACCATCGGACCTAGGAGGACTCCTCCGAAATAACGCCTTGGTGCGAAGAATGCCGGAAAAGCGCCCCAGCACTGAAAATAGAGCCGCCCTGACACCAAGGCGGACCTCGGTGTCAGGGCGGTCTCACGGTAGAAGGTCAGCCGGTGTACTGAGCGATGATCTTGGTGTAGTCGTACGGCTGCTGGGAGACGCCGCTGCACGCGTTGAGGTCCCCGCCCGAGCCGCACGCGCGGTCGCGGTCGAGCTCCCAGAACGTGAGCCTGGCGATGTGATGCTGCTGCGCGTAACCGAGCATGGTCTGGAAGTCCGCCAGCGAGACCGTCTCGTCCGCCTCATCCGTCTTGCCGTTCATGGACGACAGGCCCAGGTGCGCGTACGTGACACTGTCGCTGTACCCGTACGCGGCCTTCACCTTGGCCTTGAGCCCCTCCAAGGCGCTGACCGTGGCCGAGCCCATGGAGCCCGAGTGGCCGCCGAAGTCGAACGGCATGATGGTCCAGATGTCGTTCTGCAGGCCGGAGGCGGCGCCTCGGTTGATCATGTCCACGCCGGTCGAGTCGGGCCCCGTCGGGGTGGTGCCGAACGTGATGACGGTCTTGAGGCCCGGGTTGTCGGCCTTGACGGTCTTGAGCGCGTCGATGACCCGCTGCCTGACCGTGGCGCTGGCCCATTCGGTGTTCTCGATGTCGATGTCCAGGGCCTTGAGCCGGTAGGCGGAGATGACCTTCTGGTAGGCGGCCGCCAGGGCCGAGGCCGAGGTGCACTTCTCGCCCAGCTTGGTGCCGCTCCAGCCGCCCACCGAGACGATCACGTCGCCGCCGTTGGCGCGGATGGCGTTGACGCCGGCCTCGTCGGAGCCGCCGGTGAGGGCGCGGGTGCCGTCCCACTTGGGGTTGCAGGTGCCGTCCGAGAGGATGAACGCCAGCGTGAACCACTTCACGCCCGTCGCGCTCATCACGCCCGCGGGCGAGCCCGCGCTGCCCCAGCCCCCGTACTTGTACGGCGCGACCGCCATGCCCGGCCCGGTCGGCGCGGGCTGGGTGGTGCCGGCGACCTGGGCGCTGGCCGGCGAGAGGTTGCCGGCCGCGTCGGTGGCGACGATCGTGTACGTGTGGCTGCCGGCGGCGGCGAGCCCGCCGACGGTCGCGCTGGTGCCGGAGGGGCCGGCGACGACCGTGCCGCCCTCGCGCACCTGGTAGCCGGTCACGCCGATGTCGTCGGTCGAGGCGTCCCAGGCCAGCGAGATGCTGCTGCTCGTGGTCGCGGTCACCCGCGGGTTGCCGGGCGCGGTGGGCGGCCGGGTGTCGGGGGCGGCGACGGTGAGCCTGTCGAGGTTGGGGCCGCCGGTGGCCCCGGTCGCGGTGGCCCTGACCGTGTTGGTGCCCGCGGCCAGCGTGGCGGGGACCTGGACGGTGGCCCAGGTGTCCCAGGTGGCGGTGGGCTGGAACGCGGTGTTCGCGGCGATCACGGTGCCGTTGACCGCGATGTCCAGCGGCCTGTTGCCGGTGGTGCCGTTGGCGTAGCTGAAGACCAGCACCGCGGGGCCGCCTTGGCCCTGGACGCTCCATTCGACGTAGCCGCCCGCCGTGTTCACGTAGTCGACGAACCCGGTGCCGGTGTAGCCGGTGTGGTTGGTGGCGACGGCGGCCTGGCTGAGCGTCGCGTCCTCGGCCTGGTAGTCGTCGCCGGCCTCGGTGACGGCCACGTCCAGGTAGTCGACGTTGGGGCCGCCGTTGGCGGTGGTCGCGGTGGCCTTGACGGTGTTGGGCCCGGCCTGGAGCGTGACGGTCAGGGTGGCGGTGGCCCAGGTGTCCCAGCTGCCGGTGCCGTTGAAGTCGCGGTGGGTGGTCGCGCCGTTGACGGCGAGGTCCATCGGACGGTTGACGGTGGTCCCGTTGGCGTAGCGCAGCGCCAGGGTGGCGGTCCCGGCCCGCGGGGCGTTGACCGTCCACTGGAGCGAGCTGCCGGTGACGTTGTCGTAGTTGACGAAGCCGGCGCCCGAGTAGCCGGTGTGGTTGGACTCGACCACGCCCTGGCTGATGGTGGCGTTCTCGGCCTCGTACCGGGTGCTGTCCGCGGACGCCGGCACGGCGCCTGCGACCAGCAGGGCGAGGGCGGCGAGGAGGGGGGTGATCCTGCGCACGGGCTCGTGCCTTTCCGCCAGGCAGAGCCGCCCCGATCGGCGCGCCGGGCACGCTGGAAGTTCAGTTGTTAGGAAGGCTTACTAACAAATAGGGCGTTGTCAAGAACAGAGAGCCGCCCGGCGGTGGATGTCCCGCCGGACGGCTCTCTGATGGTTCGGGTGGTCCCCCGATGTCGGCGCGTGAGGATCGCGCCCTCCCGTCCGCTTACGCGGCCGGGCCCCCGTCACCGCCGCGCGGCTGATGGCCTGGCGGCGGCGCGGGAAGCTGTGGCCTCAGTTCTTGGCGAGCAGCGAACGAAGAACGTACTGCATGATGCCGCCGTGCCGGTAGTAGTCGGCCTCGCCGGGCGTGTCGATGCGGACGACCGCGTCGAACTCCACGTCACCGGCCTTGACGTGCACCGTCTGCGGGATCACACCCTTGTTGAGCTCTTCGACCCCGGTGATGTCGAACGTCTCCTCGCCGGTCAGCCCCAGCGACTCGGCCGTGGCCCCGTCGGGGAACTGCAGCGGCAGCACGCCCATGCCGATCAGGTTCGAGCGGTGGATGCGCTCGTACGACTCGGCGATGACGGCGCGGACGCCGAGCAGCGCCGTGCCCTTGGCCGCCCAGTCGCGCGACGAGCCGGAGCCGTACTCCTTGCCCGCCAGCACCACCAGCCGCGTGCCCGCCGCGGCGTAGTTGACCGAGGCGTCGTAGATGAACGACACGGGCGCGTCGGCCTGGGTGAAGTCGCGGGTGTAGCCGCCCTCGGTGCCCGGCGCGATCTGGTTGCGCAGGCGGATGTTGGCGAACGTGCCCCGGATCATCACCTCGTGGTTGCCGCGGCGCGAGCCGTACGAGTTGAAGTCCTTCACCTCGACGCCGTTGGCCTGCAGGTACTGCGCGGCGGGCGTGCCGACCTTGATGGACCCCGCGGGCGAGATGTGGTCGGTGGTGACGGAGTCGCCGACCTTGACCAGCACGCGGGCGCCGGAGATGTCGGACACCGGCTCCGGCGTCGACGGCATGCCGTCGAAGTACGGGGCCTTGCGGACATAGGTGGAGGCCGGGTCCCACTCGAAGGTGTCGCCCGTCGGGACCGGCAGCGACCGCCAGTGGTCGTCGCCCTTGAACACGTCGGCGTAGTCACGCTCGAACATGTCGCGCCCGATCGAGGAGTTGACCACGGCCGCGATCTCCTCGGGCGACGGCCAGATGTCGCGCAGGAACACCGGCTCGCCGTCGGCGCCGACGGCGAGCGGCTCGGTGTCGAGGTCGATGTCCATGGTGCCGGCGAGCGCGTACGCCACCACGAGCGGCGGGGACGCCAGGTAGTTCATCTTGACGTCGGGGTTGATCCGGCCCTCGAAGTTGCGGTTGCCGGACAGCACGGCGGCGACCGCGAGGTCGTTGGCCTGCACGGCCTCGGAGATCTCGGCGGGCAGCGGCCCGGAGTTGCCGATGCAGGTGGTGCAGCCGTAGCCGACGAGGTTGAAGCCGATCTTGTCGAGGTACGGCTGGAGGCCGGAGCGCTCGAAGTACCCGGTGACGACCTGCGAGCCGGGGGCCAGCGACGTCTTCACCCACGGCTTGCGGGTCAGGCCCTTCTCCACCGCGTTGCGCGCCAGCAGGGCCGCGCCGAGCATGACGTACGGGTTGGAGGTGTTGGTGCACGAGGTGATCGCGGCGATCGAGACGATGCCGTGGTCGATCTCGAAGGAGGTACCGTCGGCCAGCGTGACCGGCACCGGCTTGTGCGGGCGGTCGCCGTTGGCCCTGGCGTTGGAGGCGGGCGCGTCGGAGGCCGGGAAACTCTCCTCGCTGGCCTCGTCGACGCCGTCGTCTTCGGCGACGTAGACGCGCACGTCGCGGCGCCAGGTGTCCTTGGCCGACGACAGCGCGATGCGGTCCTGCGGGCGCTTCGGCCCGGCGATGGACGGGACCACGGTGCCGAGGTCGAGCTCGATGTACTCGGAGAAGACCGGCTCGGGCGCGGACGGGTCGAGCCAGAGGCCCTGGGCCTTGGCGTACGCCTCGACGAGCGCGATCTGCTCCTCGGAGCGGCCGGTCAGGCGCAGGTAGTCGACGGTCTGGCCGTCGATCGGGAAGATGGCGCAGGTGGAGCCGAACTCGGGGCTCATGTTGCCGATCGTCGCCCGGTCGGCCAGCGGCACGGAGGAGACGCCCTCGCCGTAGAACTCGACGAACTTGCCGACCACGCCGTGCTTGCGCAGGATCTCGGTGATGGTCAGCACCAGGTCGGTGGCGGTGGCCCCGGCGGGCAGCTTTCCGCTCAGCTTGAAGCCGACCACGCGCGGGATCAGCATGGAGATCGGCTGGCCGAGCATCGCGGCCTCGGCCTCGATGCCGCCGACGCCCCAGCCGAGCACGCCGATGCCGTTCTCCATGGTGGTGTGGGAGTCGGTGCCGACGCAGGTGTCGGGGTAGGCCTTGCCGTCGCGGACCATCACGACGCGGGCCAGGTGCTCGATGTTCACCTGGTGGACGATGCCGGTGCCGGGCGGGACGACCTTGAACTCGTCGAAGGCGGTCTGGCCCCAGCGCAGGAACTGGTAGCGCTCGCGGTTGCGCTCGTACTCGCGCTCGACGTTGCGCTGGAAGGCGTCGGGGTGGCCGAAGTAGTCGACGATGACCGAGTGGTCGATGACCATCTCGGCGGGGGCCAGCGGGTTGATGCGCGCCGGGTCGCCGCCGAGGTCGCGGACGGCCTCGCGCATCGTGGCCAGGTCGACCACGCACGGGACACCGGTGAAGTCCTGCATGATCACGCGGGCGGGGGTGAACTGGATCTCCACGCTCGGCGCCGCCTTCGGCTCCCACTCGCCCAGGGCCCGGATGTGGTCGGCGGTGATGTTGGCGCCGTCCTCGGTACGGAGGAGGTTCTCCAGCAGGATCTTCAGGCTGTACGGGAGGCGAGCTGCGCCCTCGACGGCATCCAGCCGGAAGATCTCGTATGAAGCGTCGCCGACGCGTAGCGTGTCACGGCTGCCGAAGCTGTTCGCGGACACGGTGATTCGCCTCCTCGATAGACAATTCTCAGTTGAATCCTGCCGCACCTCGAGAGCGCACCGTACGTTAGGTGACCCTTACCCCGCAGGTTGCAGCGGATGTCTCGACGTCAAGATATCTCGCCAAGTATCTCGACATCAAGTTAACCGGGGGCCAGCCGCCAGAACAGCAGTCCGACGATGGCGACGGAGAGCACGGGGGCCAGGATCTTCTGCTCGAACTTCTTGCCGGTCTTGATGCCGATCTTCCACGGCAGCACGAACTTGACCGACAGCGGCCAGAGCACCGGGCAGCCCCGCTCGGTCATGCAGTCGCCCACCACGTGGATCAGGCAGCCGACCGCTACGGCCAGCCCTAACCAGGCGTAACCCACCGAAAGCGAGAGGAACACCGCGTAGAGCCCGGCGGTCAGCCCGATGTTGATCGCCGCCGAGCCCAGCTTGTTGCCCGGGATGCCGATGCCGATCGCGCGTAACGCCAGCCCGACGAGCAGGACGACCATGATGTCGCGCCCGATGGGGTAGGTGCCGGCCAGCCAGTGCGCGCCGAACCCCATGGCGGCGGCGAACACCAGCGAGTGGGTGGCGCCCCTGTGCCCGCCGCTCACCCAGGCCACCGCCTTGCTCAGCGCCCAGGTGACGGGGCCGAAGGTGTGCGCGATCGTCGCGCTCGGATGGTCGAGGTCGGGCAGCATGGCCGCACCCGCGCAGACGAGCGCCCCGGCGATGAACTCGGCCGGGGTGAGCGCGTTGACCATGATGCCGGTCTCCATGAAACGACTCGAATCGGTGATCAACGGTAAGGCGGCGAGCCCCGGCGCCAGCCCCAGCCAGGCGATGGCTCCCGTCATCGCATGCGTGTGCCCCATCATGATCCGGACTGTACGGCAAAGCGCCGCCCTGCGCGCCGACTCCCACCTCCGCGCTTTACGCCCTCACGCCCCCAGCCGCGCGTGTTCGGCGCCGAGGCCGCACAGCGCCGCCGGCGGCGCCTTCCGGAGGCCGTACTGACCGCGGGGAATCTGGCGGGAAACGCAGACGAGGTCGTCTCCGCGGCGACAGCACCCCCCAGCCCTGCCGACGCGGAACGACCTCGTCTGCTCTAGATAACGAGACCCTCCCCGATCCTGTTCCCGAATTCCGCAACTTTTTCGTGATCTGGCTCACTCTCTCCTTTACCTTGCCAACGACATACTATCGATATATCTTTGAAGCATCTAGAACAGTCTTAGAAGAAGGAGTCCATCATGACTTCCGCACAAGCAGCAGGAGGGCAGTGGCCCGACGCGCGCGAGTTCAAGCGAGCCGCCCGCGAGGCGTTCCGCACCCTGTCCGAGGCCTGGGAGCAGGCCGGCCACCACCATCACCGCGACCACCGCGGTGGCCCGCACGAGGGCAGGCAGCGCGGCCGCAGAGGGCCGGGCCCGTTCGACTTCGGCCGCGGGCCCTGGAGTGGCGGGGGCCCCTGGGGCGGCGGGCCGTTCGGCGGAGGCCGCGGCTGGGGCGGCAGGGGCCGCAAGGCCAAGCGGGGCGACGTCCGCGCCGCGATCCTGGCGCTGCTGGCCGAGGAGCCGCGCAACGGGTACCAGATCATCCAGGAGATCGCCGAGCGCAGCGAGGGCGGCTGGAAGCCCAGCCCCGGAGCCGTCTACCCGGCGCTCCAGCAGCTCACCGACGAGGGCCTGGTCATCTCGGAGGAGACCGACGGGCGCAAGGCCTTCCATCTCACCGACGAGGGCCGCGCCTACATCGACGCGCACGCGGACGAGGTGCGCGCCCCCTGGGACGAGATGCGTCCCGACATCGACGACAACACCGCGGACCTGTGGGACACCGCCCGGCAGTCGGCGTTCGCGATGATGCAGATTCTGCAGACCGGGAGCGACGCACAAATCCGCGAAGCGCGTAAGACTCTTGTTGAGACCCGGCGCAAGCTGTACCAGATCCTGGCCGACGGCGACCCGGGCGAGGAGTGACCGTATGACCGGCTCCGCACCGGATGGCCGGTTCGGGGAGAGCGAGGAACCAGCCATGGACCCCAACGATCTCCGCATCGGCGACGCCGAACGGGAGCAGACGATGGCCGACCTGCGCGAGCACTTCGCGCAGGGACGCCTGACCCACGAGGAACTGGACCAGCGCCTGGACCAGGCGCTGGCCGCGCGTACGGCCCGTGACCTCGCCCAGGTGACCGGCGACCTGCCCGTGCAGGGGCGCGGCAACCCCGCAGCCGGGTATCGCGAGGCGTACCCGCAGCAGGGCTTCGACGTGGGCGCCTTCCGCGAGTCGATGAGGGCGCAGCGGCAGCAGATGCAGTCGATGCGCCACGCGCACAGGCAGGCGCAGCGTGCATGGACCCACGCGGGTCACCCGTGGCGGCACCGGCGCGGGCCCGGCCCGTTCCTGCCGATCCTGTTCGTGTTCCTGATCCTCGGGCTGATCTTCGGCGGCTTCGGGATCTTCAAGGTGCTGTTCGGGGTGTGGATCGTCGCCATGATCTTCGGGTTCATCCACCGCCGCTCGCACTAGCGCCGCCCCTGACCCCTCCGCTGCCGGGAGGTCCGGGTCGCATGGCGCTGGAGCCGGGCCGGGGGCGCTCGGCCATCACCTGGGGCCCGCCGCACAGACCCTCAGTTGCGACATCTGACGCATTTCTGGGATCTCTGTGACAGGTGTTGTCTATGATCATCGCCATTCTGACGACATGTCAGGAAATATGCCTGTTTCATAGACCTGCCTTTGGAGGGCACTGTGCGAACTCGCTTACGCGCGATGACGCTGGCGATGGTCACCCTGGTAGGAACGGGCGGGGCGATCGCGCCGGCCTCCTTCGCCGTCGCGACCGTCCGCGACACCTCCGCCGCCAGGTCGGTCACCATCGAGGCGACCGACGACACCTACGCCAGCCAGGCCAGTCCGGCGAAGCCGCACGACACCCAGACCTGGCTGTCCGCCTGCCCGGCCACGTGCGACGGCGCGGCGGGGTCCGAGCGCAGCGCGTACGTCCGCTTCACGGTGAAGGACCTGCCCGCCAACGCCGCTAACGTCACGATGACGCTGAACCTGCGGCCCGCCAGGACCACCGACACCACCATCGAGGTCCGGCCCGTGACCGGCGCCTGGACCGAGACCGCGCTCACCTGGGACAACCGCCCCGCGACCGGCTCGCCGCTGGCCACCCGCACCGGCCTGACCAGCGGCGAGACGGTGAAGCTGGACGTCTCGGCCGCCTTCACCGGCAACGGCACGTACTCCTTCGCGATCACGTCCGCGAAGGGCGCCCAGGGCGTGCTGCACTCCTCGCGCGCCACGGCCGGCGAGGGGCCGACGCTGACGGTCGGCTACGACACGCAGGCGGCCGCACCTGGCCCGCTGCCCTTCGACCTGCCCTCGACCTCGACGCTGCGCGCGTCGTCGCGCAAGGTCTTCGCGCACTACTTCACGCCGTATCCCGTCTCGCTGAACAACAAGGCCGGCGCCGACGACTACTACACGAAGAACTACCTCAACCCGGCTGGCGAGGGCGGCAAGCACGCGGCGTACGGCGGCCTGCTGAGAGACCGCCCGCTGCCGAGGGACGTGCTGAGCGGCGACTGGCAGCTCGCCGACATGAAGACGGAGGTGCGGACCGCCGTCGCGGCCGGCCTCGACGGCTTCACCGTGGACGTGCTGTCCCTCAACAGCGCCAACTGGGACCGGCTCAAGGTGCTGGTCAAGGCCGCGGAGGCGGTGGACCCCGGCTTCAGGATCGTGCCGATGCCGGACATGACCTCGCTGTCGGCCGACGCGGCCACGCTGGCCGCCTCGATGGCCGAGCTCGCCGCCTCCAGGTCCGTCTACCGCCTGCCTGACAACCGCCTGGTGATCTCACCGTTCAAGGCGGAGAACAAGCCGGTCGCGTGGTGGCAGAGCTTCATCAAGATCATGAATGACGCGCACGGCATCAAGGTCGCCCTGGTTCCGGTGTTCCTGAACTTCTCCGCCAACGCCTCGGCCTTCGCGCCGATCAGCTACGGCTTCTCCAACTGGGGCAACCGCAGCCCGGCGCAGCAGAGCGGCGTCGAGTCCAACATCACCAAGGCGCACAGCCTGAACAAGATCTGGATGCAGCCGGTTTCGGTCCAGGACGAGCGTCCCAACCAGAGCATCTACGACGAGTCGAACAACACCGAGAACCTCCGCCTCACCTGGGCGAAGTCCATCTCCGGCGGCGCGGACTGGATCCAGCTGGCCACCTGGAACGACTTCTCCGAAGGCACCCAGTTCGTCCCGTCGGTGCACAACGGCCACGCCTACCTGGACATCTCGTCCTACTACCTGACCTGGCTGAAGACCGGCAAGGCGCCGGCGATCACCCGCGACACGCTGTACCTGACGCATCGCACGCAGAAGGCCACCGCCCGGCCGACCTTGGGGACGCAGACCAGGTTCATGGCCCCGCGCTCGGGCACCAGCACCCCGCGCGACAAGGTCGAAGTGCTCTCCTTCCTCACCCGGGACTCGACGGTGAAGGCGACCATCGGCGGCGCCGAGCAGAGCTACGCCGCCAAGGCCGGAGTCCAGGCGCAGCTGTTCCCCCTGGCGTTCGGGGTGAACAAGGCGTCGGTGGGGTCCGTCACCGTCTCCTCGCCGTGGGAGGTCAAGCAGGAGTTCTCCGTGCAGGACCTGCAGTACCACGCGGTGAGCAGCGGCCGGAAGTAACGCCAGAGGCCGAGCAACTCCCCCATTAGGGGCACTTTCCCCGGTTTCGCCGGGCTAAGGCGGCAATCGTCGCTATTGTTAGCGGTCGCGTGCCCCAGTGCTCCCTTTGGTGACTCGGCTACCACTGCTTTCGCGGACGGAACCGCCCAGGGATCGGCACGCCAACGGGGCTCTGCCCGGCATGGGGGTGAGGGGCAGAGCCGCCCGTCCCATGCAGTGATCCACGGAGGCAGGAAGATCATGGCCACGCGGCGAGCACGTCTGCGTTACTGGTTCGACAACACCATGTCGAAAGGCACGCCGGCACTGATCGGCTGGCTCGCGCTGCTGTCCGCCGTACTGGTCGTGGCCTTCGGCGTGCTCATCTTCGTTCTCGCGCACGACGACCTGCCGGGAGACAAGACGTGGGGCGAGGCGTTCTGGGGCAGCCTCATGCGCGCGATGGACGCCGGCACCGTCGCGGGCGACAACGAGGCGAACAGCCCGCTCTTCACGCTCCTCGGGTTCGCCGTCACGATCGGCGGGCTGCTGATCGTCAGCTCGCTCGTCGGTGTGCTCACCACCGGCCTGGACAACAAGCTGCAGGACCTGCGCAAGGGCCGCTCGGTGATCGTGGAGACCGGGCACACGGCGATCATCGGCTGGTCCGACCAGATCTTCACGATCATCCCTGAGCTGGTCGAGGCCAACGCGAGCGAGGCGCAGTCCTGCGTCGCGATCCTCGGCAACAGGGACAAGCTGGAGATGGAGGAGGAGTTGCGCACGCGGCTGGGCGGCACCGGCAAGACCCGGATCGTCTGCCGCACCGGCAGCCCGACCGAGCCGACCGACCTCGACCTCATGAGCCTCGACACCGCGCGCTCGATCATCGTGCTGTCGCCGTCCGGCGACGACCCGGACGCGCACGTCATCAAGACGCTGCTGGGCCTGAACAACCGAACCTGGCGCCGTCGCCGGCCGCCCATCATCGCCTCCGTCGTCGACTCGAGCAACCTGGTGGCGGCCGAGCTGGCCGGAGGCAGCTACGCGCAGGTGGTCGACACGGACGACATCGCGTCCCGGCTCGTCGTGCAGTCCTGCCGCCAGTCGGGCCTGTCCGTGGTCTGCACGGACCTGCTGGACTTCGGCGGCGACGAGATCTACATGCGCCCCGAGCGCAAGCTGATCGGCTTCCCCTACGGCGAGGCGCTGATGGCGTACGAGACCGCCTCGCTCATCGGCCTGCGGCGCGGCGACGGGTCCGTGGTGCTGAACCCGCCGATGAACACCGAGATCGCGCAGGGCGACCACGTGATCGTGGTCGCGGAGGACGACTCGTCCATCAGGCTCGTGCGGAGCTTCCCGCCCGTCATGGAGGCCGCGATCACCCGCCCCGCCCGGCGTCCGACGCCTCCGGAGCGGACCCTCATCCTCGGCTGGAACAACCGCGCCACGAAGATCGTCGAGCAGCTCGACCACTACGTGTCGCCGAACTCGACCGTGCACGTGGCCGCCGCCTCCGTCGAGGACGGCGAGCACCTCGACCGGCTGAAGGTGGGCCTGCGCAACCTGGCCGTGAACGTCAAGGAGTGCGAGACCACCGACAGGATCGCCCTGGAGTCGCTCGGCGTGGGCACGTTCGACCACATCATCGTCCTGGCCGACAGCGCCCTCGACCCCCAGCACGCCGACTCGCGCACGCTGGTGACGCTGCTGCACCTGCGCGACATGGCGTCGCGGTCCGGCGAGCGGTACGCGATCGTCAGCGAGATGAACGACGACCGCAACCGCCGGCTGGCGCAGATCACCAGGGCCGACGACTTCGTCGTCAGCGACAAGCTGATCAGCCTCCTGATGACCCAGCTCTCGGAGAACCCGCACCTCGGGCAGGTGTTCCGGTACCTGTTCGACCCCGAAGGGTCCGAGATCTACCTCAAGCCGGCGACGGACTACGTCCATCCGGGCGTGGAGGTCAGCTTCGCGACCGTGATCCACTCCGCGAGGCTGCGCGGCGAGACCGCCATCGGCTACCGCCTGCAGGCGGAGGCCGGCACGCCTCCGGCGTACGGGGTGGTGCTCAACCCCGGCAAGTCCGACCCGGTCACGTTCACCCCTCGCGACCTGGTGGTCGTCCTCGCCGAGGACTGAGCGGGGCGCGGGCCTGGGCCCTCACGAGCCGTACCCCTCGGGCGCCTCGGCGGCCTGCTCGGCGGCCCGGCTGGTCTCCTCCCACGCCGCCCAGGTCTGCATCCGCTGCCGCGAGACGTCGAAGGCCAGGTCGTAGGCGAGGCTGCCGAGCAGCAGCCGCAGCGGCGGCTCGGGGCTGTCCACGAGCTTCATGACCGCCTCCGCGGCCAGGTGCGGCATGCTGTCCACGGACCCCTCGGCGAAGCGCTTCTCCAGGTCGGCCCGGAGCGGCGCGTAGGCGTCGAGCGGGTCGGTGGCGGTCAGCCCGGTGGTGTAGAGGTCGGTCCAGTACCCGCCGGGCTCGACGATGGTGAGCTTGACGCCGAAGGACGCGGCCTCGGCGGCCAGGGCCTCGCTCATCCCTTCCAGGGCGAACTTGCTGGCGCTGTACATCCCGGTCAGGGGGTACCCGCCGAGCGCGCCGATGCTGGAGATCTGCACGAGGTGCCCGGATCGCTGGGCGCGCAGGTGCGGCAGCACGGCCTGGCTGACCCAGAGGGCGCCGAAGAAGTTGGTCTCCATCTGGGCGCGCGCCTGGGCCTCGGTGAACTCCTCGATCATTCCCATGGCGAGGAAGCCGGCGTTGTTGACGACGACGTCCAAGCGGCCGAAGTGCCGCACCGCCTCCTCGACGGTGGCGTGGACGGCCGCGCGGTCGGTGACGTCCAGGGGAAGGGCGAGCAGGCGGTCGCCGTGCTCGGCGGCGAGCGGTTCCAGGGAGGTGAGGGTGCGGGCCACGGCGACCACGCGGTCGCCGGCGCCGAGCGCGGCTTCGGTGAAGGCGCGGCCCAGGCCCTTGCTCGCTCCGGTGATGAACCAGACCCGGCCGGTCGGTGCGGTGGCCATATGGGTGCTCCTTTGGTCGGACGAGTCGAGACGGACCGTCTCGACTCGCCGTACTCTACGCACACCTCCGTCGAGATGACAAGACGGGCCGTCTCGTCTCACGTCTGGCGTATGCTTGCTTCATGACAACGCAGCGCAGAGCCCCCGACGCCGCCCGGCGCAGCCAGGCCACCCGCCGGGCCATCCTCACCGCCGCGCTTGACCTCGCCGGAGAGGTCGGATACGCCCGGCTGAGCATCGAGGGCATCGCGGCCAGGGCCGGCGCGGGCAAGCAGACGATCTACCGCTGGTGGCCGTCCAAGGGCGCGGTCCTGTTCGACGCGCTGCTGATGCTCTCCCAAGAGGACGGCCCAGAAGGGGACGGCGAACAGCTCGCCGAGCTGCCCGACACCGGCGACCTCGAAGCCGACCTGAAGACGGTCCTCCGCGCCACCGTCATCGAGCTGAACGACCCCCGCTACAGCGAGCCGATGCGCGCGCTCGCCGTCGAGACGCTCCTCGACCCGGCCCTCGCCGCCGACTTCGCCGAACGGCTCGACGAGCCCGTGAAGGAACTCAAGAGGCGCCGGCTCCGCAGCGCGCAGCGCGCCGGGCAGCTCTCGCCCGACGTGGACCTCGACGTGGCCATCGACCTGATCTGGGGGACGCTGCGCGGCCGCTGGCTGCACCGGGAGGGCCCGCTCACGGCCGCGTTCGCCGACACCGTGGTGGAGACCGCCCTCAACGGCCTGCGCCCGCGTCCCCCTGGTTCGCCTACAGCGTGACGACGCCGCCGGGGCGGGGCAGGTTCGTCGAGCACGTCCCGGAGGCTAGCCCATGTCCTCCAGCGGGCGGCCCTTGGTCTCCCTGACCCGCCGGGCGACGAAGACGAACGACAGCACGGCGAAGAACGCGTACATGGCGTACGTGAACGGCAGGTTCCACGCCGCCAGGGCGGGGAACGAGACGGTGATCGCCCAGTTGGCGACCCACTGGGCGGCCGCGGCGACGCCCAGGGCGGCGGCACGGATCCGGTTCGGGAACATCTCGCCCAGCAGCACCCAGACGACCACGCCCCAGGACATGGCGAAGAACAGCACGAACACGTTGGCGGCGACCAGCGCGACCAGCCCCTGCGCATCCGGCAGGCTCACGACGCCCAGCACCCGCCTGGCGGCGCTGAACGCCCAGGCCGCGGTGCCCAGCGAGATCGCCATCCCGGCGGACCCGATGAGCAGCAGCGGCTTGCGGCCGATCCTGTCGACCAGCGAGATCGCGATGAACGTGCCGATGATGTTGATGACCGAGCTGGAGAAGCTGATCAACAGCGAGTTGCTCTGGGTGACGCCGACCGACTGCCAGAGCACCGACGAGTAGTAGAAGATCACGTTGACGCCGACGAACTGCTGGAAGGCCGACAGGGTGATACCGACCCAGACGATCGGCAGCAGCCCGAACGCCGGCCCCCGCAGGTCCTTCATCGTCGGGACACGCTCGGTCCTCAGCACGTTTTGGATCTCGGCCACCCTGGCTTCCAGATCGACGTCCGCCCCCTCGACCTCGGCCAGGACTCTGCGGGCCTCGGCGGTACGTCCGGACGCGATCAGGTACCTGGGCGACTCGGGGATGGCCGAGGCGAACAGCAGGTAGAGCAGCGCGGGCACGACGCAGGCGCCGAGCATCCACTGCCAGGCCCGCACCCCCCACACCACGTTGTTGACGTCCCCCCGGGCCAGCCGCACCAGGACGTAGTTGACCAGCTGCGACGCGGCGATGCCGAGCACGATCGCGAGCTGCTGGAACGACCCGAGCCTGCCCCGGTAGGCGGGCGGCGCGACCTCCGCGATGTAGGTGGGGCCGAGCACCGAGGCCATGCCGATCGCGATGCCGGCCAGGACCCGCCAGAAGGCCAGGTCCCAGAGGGCGAACGGCAGCATCTGCCCGATCGAGCTGACGGCGAACAGCACGGCCGCCGCCTGCATCGTCCTGGTACGTCCCCAGCGGTCGGCCAGCCCGCCTCCCACCCACGCGCCGGCCGCGGAGCCGAGCAGCGCGATGGCCACCACCACACCGATCTCGACGGGCCCGACGTGGAAGTACCGCTGGATGCCCGTCACCGCGCCGTTGATCACGGAGCTGTCGTAGCCGAACAGGAAGCCGCCGATGGCGGCCGCTGCCGTGATGAAGACGATGTGCCCGAGGTTCTCCTGGTGGTGTTGAGCAGCCATCCGGGCCCCCTCCCCTGGCTCGGGAAGTACCCCGGGTCCCCCGCGCTAGGCGCGCTCGGCGGACTTCGGCTGCTACAGGCGCGGGTCCACGGGCTCCGACTCCAGCGCCAGGACGGCGAACACCGGCTCGTGGACGCGCCAGCCCGCCTCGCCGTCGGCCAGCCGGGACAGCGCCTCCAGCCCCAGCGCGTACTCGCGCAGCGCCAGGGAGCGCTTCTTGCCGAGGAAGCGCCTGCGCAGCACGTCCAGCGACTCGGTGTAGTCGGGGCCGTAGATGATGCGCAGGTACTCCCTGCCGCGGACCTTGACGCCGGGCTGGACCCGGCCCGGCGTGTGGACGGCGGGCTTGACGACCATGCCCTCCCCTCCGGCGGCCGTCAGCGACTCCCACCAGGCCACCGCCTCGGCGCGTGACCGCGGCGAGTCCAGGGAGACGAACACGTGCCTGGTCTGCGCGATGAGGGGCGAGTCGAGCAGGGCCAGCGTCGACAGGTGCCAGGCGTGCGGCTCCAGGGCCGTGGCCCGTCCCTCGCAGGCCAGGATCTGGAACGGCGCAAGCCGAATCCCGTCCAGGCCGTCGACCGGCCAGCAGTAACGCGCATACGCGTCGCGGAACAGGGCAGCGTTCTCGGTGCGGCGCCGGGCGCGGGTGAGCATCGTGCCCACATCCAGCCCTCGCCCGGCCGCCGCCTCAAGCGCGGCGACCGCGTCCGGCAGCGCCGCCCGCGCGGCGGCGCCGACGCTGGCGTACTGGCTCCTGATCAGCTCGCCCGCCTTCGCCGACCAGGGCAGCAGCTCGCAGTCGAGCACCACCCAGTCGGAGCCGAGCGCGTCCCACAGTGGCTCGCAGGCCGCGCGCAGCCGATCCACCAGCGGCGTCACGTCGTCGAAGAACGGGCGGCCGGTACGGGTGTAGACCGCGCCCGCGCTGCCGTCGGTGACGCCGAACCGCGCCGCCGCCACTTCGGGCGTCCTGGCGAGGACGGCCACGGCCCGCGAGCCCATGTGCTTCTCCTCGCACACGACCTCGGCCACCCCGTGGGCGGCGAACTCCTCGAACGCCTCGTTCGGGTGCTCCAGGTGGCCGTCGAGGGACGACGTCTCCGGCGGCGCCATGGTCGGCGGCAGGTAGACCAGCCAGCGGGGGTCCACCGCGAACCTGCTCATGACCTCCAGCGCGGCGGCGGCGTTCTCCTCCATCACCTTGACGCGCGCCCCGAACCGGGTCTCGACGTGCCGGGTGCCCTGGACGTCGTTGATGTCCAGCATGGCCGGGTCGCGGACGGCTCCGGCGAGCGGCTTGGCCGGCTCGTACCAGACCTTCTCGGCCGGGACGGAGACCAGCTCCCGCTCGGGGTAGCGCAGCGCGGTCAGCTCGCCGCCGAAGACGCAGCCCGTGTCGAGGCAGATCGTGTTGTTGACCCACTCGGGGGCGACCGTCGGCGTGTGGCCGTAGACGACCATCGCGCGGCCCCGGTACTCCTCCGCCCACGGGTAGCGGACCGGCAGGCCGTACTCGTCGGTCTCGCCGGTCGTGTCGCCGTACAGGGCGAACGAGCGCACCCTGCCGGAGGCGCGGCCGTGGTAGGCCTCCTTGAGCCCGGCGTGCGCGACGACGAGCGCGCCGCCGTCGAGGCGGTAGTGGCTGAGCAGGCCGTCCATGAACGCGCGGGCCCGCTCGGTGAACTCGGGCGGCTCGGCCGCGAGCTGGTCGAGCGACTCCCGCAGGCCGTGCGCGACCGTGACCTTGCGCCCGTTGAGCGCCCTGACCAGCTTCTGCTCGTGGTTTCCCGCGACGCAGATCGCCGTGCCCGCCTCCACCATGCCCATGACCAGACGCAGCACGCCCGGCGTGTCGGGGCCGCGGTCGACCAGGTCGCCGACGAACACGGCGGTGCGGCCCTCCGGGTGCCGCGCGCCGGTGGCGGTGACCTCCCAGCCGAGCCGGTCCAGCAGCGACACCAGCTCGGAACGGCAGCCGTGGACGTCGCCGATGACGTCGAACGGGCCGGTCAGCTCGCGCTTGTCGCTCCACGACTTCTCGTAGCTGACGTTGGCGTGGTCGATCTCGTCCAGGCCGCGGAGCACGTGGACCTTCCTGAACCCGTCGCGGGAGATCTTCCCCAGCGAGCGCCGCAGGTCCTTGCGCTGGCGGATCACCACGCCCGGCCCGAAGTCGCGGTCGGGACGGGCGGCGTTCCGCTCGATCGCGACCTCCTCGGGAGCGTCGAGGACGATCGCGTCGGCCATCACGTCGTGCTTCCTGGCCAGGTCGATCAGGCTCTTGCGGGCGGGGTACTGCACGTTCGTCGCGTCCACGACCGTGAACAGGCCCCTCGCCAGCCGCACGCCGACGATGTGGTGCAGCAGGTCGAACGCGGCGGGCGTGGCCGACTGGTCGTTCTCGTCGTCGGCGACCAGCCCGCGGCAGAAGTCGGACGAGATCACCTGCGACGCTTTGAAGTGCTTGGCGGCGAACGTCGACTTCCCGCTGCCCGAGACGCCGACGAGCACCACAAGGGACAACTCGGGCACGCTAATCACGGGTGAACACTCCCATCTGGGTGGGCGGGCCGACCTCGGGGTCGTCCTCGCCCACGGGCTTGACGGCGACGCGGTAGCCGTACCGCTCGGCCACCCGCGACGTCCAGGCGGCGAACTCGGCGCGGGTCCACTCGAAGCGGTGGTCGGGGTGGCGCAGGCCGGTCAGGAACTCGTAGCGGACGTTGTACTCGACGTTCGGCGTGGTGACCACGACGTGGGCCGGCCTGGCGTGCCCGAACACGACCCGCTCCAGCGCGGTCAGGCGCGGCGGGTCCACGTGCTCGATCACCTCCATCAGGACGGCGGCGTCGTAGCCGGCGAACCGCTTGTCGGTGTAGGTGAGCGCACCCTGGAACAGGGTGAGCCTGGCGCGCTTGCTGTCAGGCATCCGGTCGAGCCTGAGCTTGCGGGCGGCGATGGTGAGAGCCATCGCCGAGACGTCCGCGCCGGCGACCCTGGCGAACCTCGGCCTGGCCAGCAGGGCGCCGACCAGCTCGCCCCGGCCACAGCCCAGGTCGATCACGCTCGTCGCGCCGAGCTCCTCCAGTGTCCGCAGCACGGCCTCGCGCCGGCGCACGTTGAGCGCCTTCGGCACCGCCTCCCCGGACGCGCCCCCCGTCCCGGGGCCGTCGGGCGAAGGAGGGGTCTGCGGCTCGGCCTCGGTGGCCGCGGGGGTGGCGAGCTGCGGGTCGTCGGCCTCGGTGGCCGTGAGGGCGTCCTGCGACTCGGCCGCCAGGGCTTCGTCCGCGGCGGAGTCGCCGGGGGCCGGTTCCTCGGCGAGGGCGGGCTCCAGGTGCTCCTCGGTCTCGTCCCCGAGCTCCGCCAGCCTGGAGAGCGCGGTGCGGGCGAGCGCACGGCGGCGGCCGAGGTAGCGGCGTGCGATCAGGCCGCGCTCGGGGTGCTCGGCGAGCCACCCCTCCCCCGCCCTGATCAGCTTGTCGACCTCGTCGGGTGCGATCCAGTAGTGCTTGCCGTCGTCGAGGACGGGTAGCAGCACGTACAGGTGGTTGAGCGCGTCGGCCAGCCGGACGGTCCCGCTCAGCGCGAGCCGGACGTAACGTGAATCGCCCCACTCGGGAAACCCCTCGTCGAGCGGGACGGCCTGCGCCGATACCTCCCACCCCAGCGGCTCGAACAGCCGCCGTGCCAGGTCGGGCCCGCCGCGGCAGGGCAGCGCGGGCAGCCGGATCTCCAGCGGCAGCGCCGTGCCGGGCAGCTCGGGCCGGGCCTTGCAGCGCCCCGCCCGCGCGGTGCGGAAGACGTCCGCCAGGGCGACGGCCAGCAGCGACGAGGCGGCGTAGGGACGGTCGTTGACGTACTGCGACAGGCTGAAGTCGGGCGAGCCCTTGCCGCGCGACCTGACCAGCGCGATCGGGTCGACGTCCAGCAGCAGCGCCGCCGTGCAGCGGTCCTCGCCCGACTCCGGGTAGAACACCGTGGCCGTGCCGAACGACTGGCCGAACTCCTGCAGCCGGTCGGGGTGCTTGTGCAGGAGGAAGCCCAGGTCGGTGGCGGGCCTGGCAGTGGTCGAGATCGTCAGCAGCACTTTTCCAGCATGACGTAACCAGCCAAACCCGCGCCAACCGTTATGCCGATCACACGTGCGGCAGCACCTCGGCCGCGATCAGCTCCACGTGCTCCAGGTCCGACAGGTCCAGCACCTGGAGGTAGAGGCGCTCGGCGCCCAGCTTCGCGAACTCGCCGATCTTCTCCAGGACCTCGGCAGGGGTTCCCGCCAGCCCGCCCTCCCTCAGGGACGCCACGTCCTGGCCGATCGCGGCGGCCCGCCGGTCGAGCTCGGCCTGGTCGCGTCCGACGCACACGGTCTGCGCCACCGACAGCACGAGCGTGCGCCCCGTCTCCTCGCACGCCTCCCGCACCCGGCCGAAGGCCGCGCCGGTCTCGGCGGGCGTCCGGAACGGCACGTTGTACTCGTCGGCGTAGGTGGCCGCCAGGCGCGGGGTGCGCTTGGCGCCGAGGCCGCCGATGATGATCGGCGGGTGCGGCCGCTGCACCGGCTTGGGCAGCGCGGGCGAGTCGACGAGCCGGTAGTAGCTCCCCTCGAACGCGTAGGGCTTCTCGGACGTCCAGAGCCCCTTGACGATCTCGAGCTGCTCCTCGAACCGGCCGAACCGCTCCCTGGCCGGCGGGAACGGGATGCCGTAGGCGGCGTGCTCGCCGTCGAACCAGCCGGTGCCCAGCCCCAGCTCGACCCGCCCGCCGCTCATCTGGTCCACCTGCGCGACGCTGATCGCCAGCGGGCCGGGCAGCCGGAAGGTGGCGGGGCTCACCAGTGTCCCCAGCCTGATGGTGGACGTCTCCCTGGCCAGCCCTGCCAGCGTGATCCAGGCGTCGGTCGAGCCCGCCCCCGGGTCGCCGGGGCCGATGCGCTGGTAATGGTCGGACCGGAAGAACGCGTCGAAGCCCAGCCGCTCCGCGGTCTGGGCGGCTCTGAGCAGGTCGTCGTACGTGTAACCCTGCTGGGGCTCGGTGAAGATCCGCAACTTCATGCCCACATTATCCGCACACAACGGACGTCATCCGGAGAATGCCCCCGCGACACCGCGAACGCTTGCTAACGTTCACCATCCAGCGCTCTCTGTAGCCGGAGTAACACGGAGGGTGTCCCATGCCGCGCCGGAAGAGGGAGCCAGGCACGCTCCCGCCTCCTGTCTCGTTCCTGGCCACGCTGACACTGGCGGGGGCGACCGTGACGGCGATCTCGCTGCTGCCCGCGCGTGTCCCCCCGGAGCGGCCCCCGTCGCCGTCGCCGGTGGTGCGACCTCCCGTCCCCGCCGTCCAGCAGGTGGTGCCCGACGGCCCCTCGGGGTTCGTCGGCTTCGTCGACACCGCCCGCGCCCCCGGCTTCGACCTGCCCGCCGACTCGCGCCGCACGGGCGTGCGCTGGTACGCCCTCGGCCACCTGGTCGCGGGGGCCGACGGCTGCTCGCCCGTCTGGGCCAAACCCGGCTCGACGGCCAGCGGGATCGAACTGCTGCGCGACATGGGCGGCGACGCGGGCCCGGTCCTCGGCGGTCCCGCCGGGCGGGAGCTCGCCGCCACCTGCACCAGGCCGGGCGCCCTGCTCACCGCCTACCGGAAGGTGGCCGACACCTTCCACGCGTCCTACCTGGAGGTCGAGGTCCGCGACAGCGCCGACACCGCCACCGTGCTGCGCCGGGCGCGGGCGATCCACGTCCTGCAGCGGGAGCGGCGGCTGCGGGTGGGGTTCACGCTGCGGCTGCGTCCGTCCGGGCTGTCGGGCGGCGACATCGCCATGCTGCGCCTGACCCGCGAGGCCGGCGCGGACCTGGCCACGGTCAACCTGCTCGCCCCGATCGAGCCGCAGAGCGCGCCCGCCGGGCGGCTGCGCCGGCTGGCCGAGGCGGTGCGGGCCGCCAGGAGCGAGGTGGGGCACGCGCTGGGGCTGACGGACGACGAGGCGTGGAAGCGGCTCGCGCTCACCGCCGTGCTGGCGAGCCCGTCCGATCTGAGTGAGTCCGCCGCCCGGGAGCTGGTCGCCTACGCGGGGCGGCACGAGCTCGCCTGGCTGTCGCTGCGCGGCCCCGCTCCGCCGCCCGCCGTCGAACGTCTTCTGTGGCGTACCGCTGATTGACTTATAGGATTTTCGTACAACGGGGTCTTTGTCGGCGAGGGGAGGGTGATTGGCTACCCGTCCCGAGACCGCGCGGAAGATCCTGCTGTACTGGATGGACGGCACGATCGGCCTGTTGGCGATCGCGATGAGCCTGCTCGTCGTCGCCGCGCTCGTCCCTCCCGCGCGGATCTCCGTCCCGCACGCCGTCGCCGCCGTGCTCTGCCTGCTGGGCTCGTCCGCGCTGGTCCCCTTCGTTCTCCGGGCGGCCTACGACAACGAGCCGCGTCCCACGGTCAAGCTGGTGGTCAGCGGGCTGTTCGCGGCGGGCGCGCTCGCGCTGCTCCCGCCGGGGCCCGTCAGCCCGAGCGGGACGTGGGAGATGGTCGCCACCCTCTGGCTGTCGGCCGCCGTCCTGTATCTGCCGCTGTGGTGGGCGGTGTGCGCGATCGTCGCGACCGCGGGGGCGGTCACCGCCGTCGTCGCCGTGATCACCGGGCAGCCGTGGCAACTGCTGCTGATCTCGCAGACGATCAGCTCGGTCCTGCTGCCCGTGGCCATGTGGCTGTGGCGCTGGCTGTGGTGGACGATCAGGGAAGCTCATGAGAGCCAGGAGGCCAAGGCCAGGCTGGCCGTCTCGGAGGAGCGGCTGCGCTTCGCCCGCGACCTGCACGACCTGCTCGGCCACAGCCTGTCCGTCATCACGCTGAAGAGCGAACTGGCCGCCAAGCTCGCCACCAAGGACGCGGGCAAGGCGGCGGCCGAGATGGCCGAGGTGCGCCGCCTGGCCGGCGAGTCGCTGGCCGAGGTGCAACTCGCCGTCGACGGCTACCGGGACCTCGACCTGGACCAGGAGCTCGCGGGCGTGCGCGCCGCGCTGGAGGCCGCGGGCACCCGGTGCGTGATCGACACCAGGGCCGAGGAGTTGTCGCCCAGCGCCCGCGCGCTGCTCGCCTGGGTGGTGCGCGAGGGCGCGACCAACGTCCTCAAGCACAGCGCCGCCACGCGCTGCTCGATCACGATCGACGGCGGGGTGCTGGAGATGCGCAACGACGGCGTCGTCGAGCCGGCGACCGGCTCCGGCAGCGGGCTGCGCGGCCTGTCCGAACGGCTGGCGACGGCGGGCGGCACCTTCTCCGCGCAGACCACCCCCGGCGGGGAGTTCCTGCTGCGCGCGGCGGTGCCGGCATGAGGCGCGCGTCGAAGCTCGACAAGGTTCGCTGGCTCGTCGTCTACTCCACCGACGTCATCCACCTGATCCCGCTGATCGGGCTCCTCGACCTGTACATCCGCCGGCAGGCCGGGCTGTCGCTGCCGCTGGTGGTGGGAGCGTCGGTGCTGCTGCTCGTCTTCACGGCCCTGTCGACCCGGCCGTTCAGGATCGCCGTCAGGGGCGGGCCCCGGCCGACCGCGATCCTGGCCGTTTCCGGGGCGATCGTGGCCGTGCTCGCGGCCTTTCCGATCGTCTGGCCGATGCCGGTGTGGCTGGCGATGCTGGCGCCGTTCGTCCGCAGGCGCACGATCGTCCTGCTGTCGCTCGTGTCGGTCGTGGTCGTCAACCTGCGCATCACGTCCGAGGCCGGCTTCGTCGCCTGGCCGGTGGCCCTGATCCAGACCGTCATCACGGCGCTGGCCGTCGGCGCCGTGCGTGCCAACCTGTGGCTCTGGCGGGTCGCCAGGGAGGCGCACGAGGGGCAGGAGGTCAAGGCCAGGCTGGCCGTCTCGGAGGAGCGGCTGCGCTTCGCCCGCGACCTGAACGACCTGCTCGGCCAGAGCCTGGCCGACATCTCGGCCAGGGCCGCGGTCGCCGAGAACGCGCTGCGGCTCGACCCGGCGGCGGCCGCGGCGGAGATGTTCGAGGTGCGCGACCTGACCAGGCAGTCGTTGCGGGAGGTGCGCGCCGTCGTCCAGAACTACCGGGCGCTCGACCTGGACGAGGTGCTCGCCAGCGTGCGGGCGGTGCTGGAAGCGGCGGACGTGCGCTGCACCGTCCGCGCCGAGACCGGCTCGCTGCCCGCCGAGACGCGCACGCTGCTCGCCACGGTGGTGCGCGAGGGCGCGACCAACGTCCTCAAGCACAGCAAGGCAGGGCACTGCACTATCACGATCAAGGATGGAGTGCTGGAGATGTCCAACGACGGGGTGGGAGGTCCGGTGGGCGAGCACGCGCCGAACGGGCTCGGTGGCTTGTCGCAGCGCGTCACCGCCGCGGGCGGCACGCTCTCCGCCGCGCCGACACCTGACGGGGTGTACCTGCTCAAGGCCGAGGTGCCAGCATGACGACCCGCGTGCTGCTGGCCGACGACGAACACCTGATCCGCGGCGCGATCGCCGCCCTGCTCGACCTGGAGGCGGGCATCGAGGTGGTGGCGCAGGTCGGCAGGGGCGACGAGGTCCTCGCCGCGGTGGCCGAGCACCACCCGGACGTCGCCGTCCTCGACATCGAGATGCCCGGCATGGACGGGCTGAGCGCCGCCGAGCAGATCAGTTCCCAGTGCAAGATCGTCATCCTGACGAGCCTCGGCCGTCCCGGCTACCTGCGCAGGGCGATGGCCGCGGGCGTCAGCGGCTTCCTCGGCAAGGACGCCTCCGCCGAGGAGCTGGCGATGGCGATCCGCAAGGTGCAGGCGGGCGGCCGCTACCTCGACGCCGAGCTGGCGGCGGCGGCGATGGCGGCCGGCGACAGCCCCCTCACGGAGCGGGAACGCGACGCCCTGCGCCTGGCGGGCGACGGCGCGACGGTGGCCAGGATCGCCGCCGAACTCCACCTCACGGAGGGCACGGTCCGCAACTACCTGTCGAGCGCGATGACCAAGCTGAACGCCCAGAACCGGCTGGAGGCCATCCGCACGGCCCAGCGCATGGGCTGGCTGTAGGACGGCCGTGGCCCGCACGGCGGGTGGTCTGTTCACACGTGACGACTCACACGGTGATGACGGTCTTTCCCGCCGCGTGGCCCTCGGCGAGGTGGCGGATCGCGTCGGGCGCGTCGCTGAGGGCGTAGGTGCGGTCGATGACCGGCGTCACGGCACCGGACTCGATCAGCCGTCCCAGCTCCTCAAAGTCCTCGGCACGCTCCTTGGCGGCCAGGCTGCGCAGCCGCTGGCTCACGAACGGCGACACCAGCGGCGCCCGGAGCTGACGGTCGTAGCCGCCGAACAGCGGGCCCCCGCCGAACCCGCTGCCGACCAGCACCAGGGTCCCGCGCGGCGTCATGGCGCGCCGCAGCAGGGACAGCGGGCGGTTCCCGGCGGTGTCGATGACGACGTCGTACCGCGGTCCGTCGCGGTCGATCTCGTGCCGGGTGTAGTCGATGACGTCGTCGGCGCCGAGGGAGCGCACCAGGTCGGCCTTGGCCGCACCGCACACGCCGGTCACGCTCGCGCCGAACGCCTTGGCGAGCTGCACGGCGAACGTCCCGACGCCTCCCGCCGCGCCGATGATCATGACCTGCTGCCCTGGCCGCACGCGGGCGCTGTCGCGGAGAATTGGGATGCACCCTTCGTGGTGACCACCACCATACGGTTGTTCGAGTCGCTGTTCTCTCACAAGCCCGCGGCGATGCGTCGCGTGCACCG
>NZ_JBEXUP010000042.1:0-62298 GCF_040614375.1 Nonomuraea sp. NPDC005983 | reverse complement strand
GACTTGCACTTAGTTCAACTGGGCGACGAGAAGAACGCTAACCCACGACTTGAACTTTGTGCAAGCCCCTTCTTGAACTTTGTACAAGCCGCCGCATACGGTAAAGACATGCCACGCGACACCCTCACCCGAGACCAGATCATCCACACAGCCGTCGAACTCCTGGACACCGACGGCCTCGAAGGCCTGAACATGCGCGCCCTCGGCAAACGACTCGAATCAGCCGCAACCGCCATGTACTGGCACGTCAAAGACAAAGACAACCTCGTCCTGCTCGCCGCCGACCACGTATGGAGCCAACTCCCCCTACCCGACCTCAACCCCGCCGACTGGCGCACCACCGCCACCACCATGGCCACCGACCTGTACCAGATGCTCACCCGACACCCCTGGCTCGTCCAAGCACTCGCCGCACACGTCCTGTACGGCAACGGCAAATCCCGCCACGACAACCACAGCCTCGCCCTCTACGAAGCCGCCGGCTTCACCCCCGACCAAGCCGACCAAGCCGCCGCCGCCATCTTCACCTACGCCCTCGGCAACGCAGCCGGCACCGCCGCAACCGCCTCACTCACCCGCAAACTCAACAAAAACGGCACCACCGCCGAAAAACGACTCCAAGACGCGATGGCCGAGGCCCAGGCGATCGCCATGCACTACCCACACCTACGCACCCGACTCGAAACCCCAGCGGCAACCGACTACGCCGCCTCTCCCGACAAAACCTTCGAGTTCGGCCTCCAAGCCCTCCTCAACGGACTGGAACGGCAACTCCCCCCACAACCGCGATGAAGACAACTGCGGACACGAGCCTGGGGCTGAGGCGCCGCAGCTGCCCCCTCTGGCGATCACCGCCGGGCGGGCCGGCGGTGCCGGGGGTGTCCAGCCTGCGAGGATCGATCTACGCTTTGCCGCATGTTGATCGACGTTCGCGGCACCCGCCTCCATGTCGACCAGCGCGGGGCCAAGGACGCGCCGCCGCTGCTCTACCTGCACGGCGGCCCGGGTAGCGGCTCGCACGACTTCATGTCCTTCCAGGGCGAGCGGCTGTCTGAGCGGCTGCGGCTGGTGGGTGTGGACCAGCGCGGGGTGCAGCGCTCGGACCCGCTGGACGGCCCGGTGACCGAGGACGACTTGATCGCCGACTTCGAGGCCCTTCGGGAGGTGCTCGGGTTCGAACGCTGGTCGATACTCGGCCACTCGTACGGCGGCCGCCTCGCTCTATTGATCAAGGGTGGCCACGATCCGGTGACCAGCCCGGAGGAGATCAGCCTGTTCCGGGAGTGCGTCCCGAACGGGACGTTCCGCCTCTTCGAGAGCGCCGGGCACTTCGTCCATGCCGAGGAGGCTGAAGAGTATGCCCGGCTCGTCGCGGCATTCGTCGTGGGCGAAGTCACGAGATGAGGCGGTCCGTGCCCGCGGACTTCTCACCGTCCCCGGGGACGACCTGTAGTGGGCCGCGAGCGTGCTGGGCTCGGTGCCGATCCCGCACGTGGCGGCCCGGCCGGTTACGGCTGCGCGTCCGTCCTCAGTGTCAGGACCGCGGCCGGCAACCCCCGCAAACCCTCAGGGATGACGATAATTCCGGAACTGTCGATCTCCGTCGGCCCGTCCCCCCACGAAGCTGTCGCGCGAGCGGGCTCGACCAGGTCCTCGGCCAGCCGGAGCCGGCCTGCCGCCGGGTCCAGCGCGATCACGTGGAGCGTTCCCTCCGGTCCGGTCGTGTAGCGGACGGGCTCACCGGTGGGCTCCGCGTGCCGTATCCACGGCCTGGTCCCGTAGATCGCTGCGCCGTGCGCGTCGAGCCAGGCGCCCAGGTAACGCAGCCGCTCCACCTGCGACTCAGGCAGCGAGCCGTCCGCGCGCGGCCCGATGTTGAGCAGCAGGTTGCCGTTCTTGGCGACCGTGTCGACCAGCAGGTGCACCAGCTCGGCCCGGCCGATGAGGTGCCGGTCGTCCTCGGCCCTGTTGTAGCCGAACGACCGGCCGAGCCCGCGCGTCGCCTCCCACACCCACGGTGAGGTCCGCTCCTCCTGCACGTACTCCCTGGTGCGGGCGCCCAGGTGCGGAACGCCCCACCGGTCGTTGACCACCCCGCCGGGCACCCGCTCGTAGTAGCGCTCGAAGAGCGCCTGCAGGCTGTACGGCCCGACGGCCTTGGCCGAGTCGGGCCAGTCGATGTCGTTCCACAGGACGTCGGGCGCGTGCGCGTCGATCAGCTCGGCGAGCTGGTCGAAGCTGTACCTGGCGAACGCCTCGTCGTTGCGGCGCAGCGTGAACAGCTCCGTCATCGACTGGATCGGCGGGAAGTCGGAGACGTGCCAGTCGAGCGCCCCCGAGTAGTAGAGCCCGAACCTCAGCCCGCTCTCGCGCGCGGCCCCCGCCAGCTCGGCGATCAGGTCACGGCGCGGCCCGCGGTGTGCGCTGCTGAAGGAGGTGGTGGCGGTGTCCCACAGGCAGAACCCGTCGTGATGCTTGGCCGTCGGCACGACGTAGCGCGCCCCGCACCCGGCGAACAGCCGCATCCAGGCGTGCGGGTCGTACGCCTCGACGGTCCAGGAGTCGGCCAGGTCCTCGTAGGAGGTGCCCACGCCGTACTCGCGCTCGTGGAAGTCCCGCGCGGGCGAGCCGGGGATGCGAACGGTGTTGGCGTACCACTCGGCGTACTGATGGTGGCTGAACTCCAGCTCCACCGGCACGTGCTCGCCGGGCAGCCGGGAGATCGCCCAGCCGGGCACCGAGTACAGGCCCCAGTGGACGAACACGCCGAACTTGGCGTCCCGGTACCACTCGGGCACCTCCCTCGACGGGTAGTCCGCACCCAGGTCGGGCCCGACACGGCGGTCGAAATGCAGCACTGCGATCCTTTCAGCGGCCGGCCAGACCGGCGGTGGCGATGCCCTTGACGAGGTGCTTCTGCAGCGCGATGAGCAGCAACAGCGTCGGCAGGATGGACACGACGGAGGCGGCCATCACCAGATGCCACTGGTTGCCGTTCTGGCCGAAGAACAGTTGCAGGCCGAGCGGCACGGTGCCGCGCGCGCTCACGTCGTTGATCATGATGAGCGGCCACAGGAAGCTGTTCCAGTAGTTGATGAAGGTGAAGACGGCCAGCACCCCGAGCGCGGGCCTGGCCAGCGGCAGCATGATCCGGACGAAGATCTGCAGCTCTCCCGCTCCGTCGATGCGCGCCGCCTCCTGCATCTCGCGCGGCACCGACCGGAAGAACTGTCGCAGCAGGAACGCGCCGAACGCGGTGAACGCCCACGGGAAGATCAGCGACTGGTACGAGTCCACCCAGCCGAGCGCCTGCATGAGGATGAACATGGGCACGACCAGCACCTCCTGCGGCACCATCAGCGTCGCCAGGAACAGCAGGAAGACGCCGTCGCGGCCCCGCCAGCGCAGCGAGGCGAAGGCGTAGGCCGACAGCGCCGAGGCGGCCAGCACCACGATCGTGCCGACGCCGGCCACCAGCACGCCGTTGAGTATGTAGCGCTGGAACGGCACGTACTGGAAGACGTCGGCGAAGTTCCGCCAGCGGATCTCGGAACCGACCAGCGAGCCGGGGTCGGCGAACGTCTCCCCCGCCGGTTTCAGCGCGGTGGCCACCGCGAAGACCAGCGGGTAGAGGAAGACCAGCGTGACCGCGCCCAGCAGCACGTGGGAGACGACGCTCCTAGCTCTCATAGTGCACCCACCGCTTCTGGCCGAGGAACTGCCCCGCCGTCACGAGCAGGATGATCGCGAACAGCACCCACGCGGCGGCGGCCGCCAGGCCCAGGTCGCGCGACTGGAAACCGGCCTGGTAGACGTTCATGACGAGCGTCTCCGTGGCGTTGCCGGGCCCGCCGGCCGTGAGGATGTACGGCTGGGTGAACACCTGCAGCGCGTTGATCACCGTCATCGTGGTGGCGAAGAACAGCGCGGGCGAGATGAGCGGCAGTTGCACGCTGAACAGCCTGCGCGGGCCTGTCGCCCCGTCGATCGAGGCCGCCTCCAGCACGGACGGCGACATCTCGTTGATCGCCGCGGAGAAGACGATCAGGTTGTAGCCGAAGCCCTGCCAGACGCTCATCGCCACCACCGACAGCAGCGCGGTGCGGCCGTCGGCGAGCAGGTTCGGCTCGGTGCCGACGAGCTGGAACAGCAGTTTCCAGATCACCGCGTTGGCCACCATCGGGGTGATCGCCGGGATGAAGAACAGCACCCGCCACAGGTTCTGCCAGCGCGAATTGCTGATCCAGAACGCCAGGCCGAGCGCCACGATGATGTTGAGCGGCACGTACAGCCCGGTGAAGACGAACGTGTTGCGCAGCGAGGCCAGGAAGTCGGGGTCCTCCCCGAACAGGTAGCGGAAGTTCTCCAGCCCGATGAACTGGCTGTCGCCCAGCATCGGCCAGTCGAAGAAGCTCATCACCACGGCCATGCCGACCGGGAACAGGGTGAACAGACCGAGGCCGAGCACGCTCGGGGTGGCGAACCCGAGCGCGCTCCACTCTTCCCTTGATCTCACTGCCCGCGCGCGCCCTGCTGCTGGATGGTGGTCAGGGCGTCCTTGGGGCTCTGCGCGCCCGTGTAGGCCTGGAGCAGGTACTGGGCCATCGTCTTGGTGACGTCGTCCCAGTTCTTGGTGGTGAACAGGGGCACGCCGCCGTCGAGGCCCTGCTTGACGGCGGCCATCGCCGCCTGCACGTCGGCGCTCTTGTCCTGGTTCTGCTTGACCAGGAAGTCCTCGTACGCCGCTTGCTGCTCGGTCCGCGCAGGGAAGCCGCGCCCGACGCCGGCGAGGTAGGCCTGCGCCTCCTTGCCGCTGAGCACGGACACCGCCTTGATCGCCTCGTCCTTGTAGGCGCAGCCCTTGGCCACCCCGAAACCGGAGTTCGCGACGTAAGTCTTCGATCCGGACGTCCCGGCGGGCAGCGGCGCGAGGCCGACCTTGAACTTGGCCTCCTTGATGGTCGAGCCGACGTTCCACGAGC
Source organism: Nonomuraea sp. NPDC005983 (assembly GCF_040614375.1). NCBI lineage: Bacteria > Bacillati > Actinomycetota > Actinomycetes > Streptosporangiales > Streptosporangiaceae > Nonomuraea > Nonomuraea sp. NPDC005983. The sequence continues at coordinate 57,316 of NZ_JBEXUP010000042.1, read as the reverse complement.
CGTCGATCGCCATCATGGCGTTGCCGTTGATGAACTGTGTCTCGCCCCAGCCGGCCTCGGCCGAGCCCGCCGGCACGCTGCCCACCTTGCCCTTGGCCAGACCCGCGTACCAGGTGAGCGCGTCCACCATGGGCGCGCTGTCCATCTGCAGTTTCACGTCGTCGGTGACCGGCTTGGCGCCGTTGTAGGACAGCAGCAGCGACAGCGTGTGCAGGTCGGAGAAGGACATGCCGAACCCGGACTTGCCGCCGGTGGTCAGCGTCTTGGCGGCCTTCTCGAAGTCCGCGACGGTCCAGCCCGCCTTCGGCTCGGGGAGCCCTGCCTTCGCGAAGGCGTCCTTGTTGTAGTAAAGGAGCATCGGAGACAGGTCGTAGGGCAGGGCGAGCTGCTTGCCGTCCATCTTCAACGCCTCCAGCGAGGCAGGCGCGAACCCCTCGGGAGCGGTCAGCGGCTCCAGCAGGTCGGCGTAGGCGCCCAGGCGCAGGCTCTGCATGGAGACGATGCACGCCTGCTTGCCCGCCGCGAACTCGGTCTGCAGCTTGGTGAAGTAGGCGTTGAACGGCGCGGTCCGCAGCTTGATCCGGATCTTCGGGTTCTGCTGGGTGACGAGTTGCGTCAGGTGGTCGAGCTGAGCTTTCTCCTCTTCGCTGCCGGCCCACATCTCCCAGTCGAGGGTGACCGTGCCGTCGTCCTGCCGGGCGCCGCCCGCCGTACCCGATCCGCCGCCACCGCACGCGGTGGCGGCAGCCAGGAGCACAAGTCCCGCCGCCAGCTTGGCTTTCATTTGCAGACCTCCGTCACGAATAGTAATTTCGTGGACGAAATTAATGTGTTCCGGGACCCTAAACTTGATCGCCGGGAACGTCAAGGGGGAGGACCATGCGCGAGGACCTGGTCAGGGCGGAGATCCTCGCCACGCTCGCGCCTGAGCCGCTCAACCGGTCGCAGGTCGCGGCCCGACTCGGGCTCGGCGTGGCGACGGTGAGCGAGCACACGCGGCGGCTCATCGAGCTCGGCTACCTACGCGAGCTGGCGCCGCAGGTGGCGGGCCCGGGCCGGCCGAGAGTGCCGCTGGAGGTGGTGCCGGACGCGGCCTACACGCTCGGCCTGCGCGTGCATCACACGCACCTGGTCGGGGTGCTGATGCGGACCAACGGCAGCGAGGTGAGCCGCTTCACGCTGCCCTTCGACCCGCACACCGACCCGGTCGGGCAACTGACGAAGGCGTGCCTGGAGGTGCTCGCCGACCCGGGAACCGGCGACCGGGTGCGCGGCATCGGCCTGGCCGTGCCCGGCGTGATAGACCCGGCCAAGGGCGTGGTGCGCATGTCGCCGCACCTGGGCTGGTCGGACCTGCCGCTGCGGCCCCTCCTGGCGGACCGCCTGCCGGTTCCCGTACTGATCGACAACGACACCCGGGCCAGCACCACCGCCGAGCTGCTGTTCGGCACCGGCCGCGACCATGACGACTTCCTGGTGCTGGCCGTGGGCGGCGGCGTGGGCATGGGCATCGTGCTCGGCCGGCGGCTGCACAGAGGGCCCGACGGGGTGGCGGGCGAGTTCGGGCACGTGCCGGTCGACCCCTCGGGGCCGCCGTGCGTGTGCGGGCGGCGCGGCTGCCTGGAAACGTACGCGGCCGACTACGCCCTGGCCGAGCGCGCCCACGAGCGCGGGCTGACCCCGGCCGTCGTGCCGGTGGCCGACCTGCACCGGCTGGCGAGCGCGGACGCGCCCGGCATCCGCACCCTGATGGCGGAGGCGGGCGCCACCCTCGGGCGCGCGGCGGCCGGCGTGGTCAACGTGCTGGCCGTACGGGCGTTGACGGTGATCGGCGAGAGCCACGTGCTCTGGCCCTACTTCGAGCCCGGCTTCCGCCCCGCGGTCGAGGGAGGTGTGCTGTCCGGGCTGGAGATCACCGTCCGCCAGTGGGACGACAGCGCGCACGCCCGAGGAGCCGCCAGCCTCGTCCTGGCCACCACGCTGGCCTCCCGCTGAAGCGGACGGCGGCCTCCGGTCAGGGGATCCTGGACAGGTCGATCACGTACCTGCCGCTCTTGGTCCGGTACGTCATCATCCGTCCGGCCCGGTCGGCGACCGGGACCTCGCCGGTCCGCGCGGCCATGTCCCCGATGCCCAGGTCCGCCAGCGTTCCGGTCTTCAGGTCGTAGAGCCCGAGCCCCGGGGAATCGCTCCTGAGGGTGCGCACGTAGAAGCGGCTCTGGCTGGGCGGCTCCGGGATCTGGAAGCCGGTCGGCACCTCCTGCTGCTCCGAACCGTCACGCTGCCGGGTGAACGCCCTGGCGCCACCGGACGTCGTCGCGAGGCAGGACTGGACGCCGCAGGCGAGCAACTGCTCTCCCTGGCGGGCCGGGGCCGCGTCGCTGGTCTGCCCGGTCTCCAGGTTGACCAGGTGCGTGAACGGCGCCCCGTCCTTGGGGCTCCACGTGCCCGGCGAGCCCGCCCATGGCCAGGACAACAGGTGCAGCCCGGCTCCGCGGTCGACCGGTGTCACCTGGCCCCCGTTCACGGGAACACTGAACACCCCGCCCTTCTGCATGGAGAACACGATCGCGCCGTTCGCCACGGCGAGGCCGCCGACAAAGTCGTCTCTGGTCTTGTGCTCGGCCACCTGCCGGGCCTCGCCGCCGGTCAGCGGGACGGCCCAGAGGTGGACGGAGGTCTTCGTCCACGTCCACCACGCCACCACGCCCTCACCCATGCTGATGTTCGAGGCGCCCGCCCCGCCCTTCTTCGACGCGGGCACGTCCGCGATCTTCCGCAGGTCCCCTCCGGCCGGGTCGTAGAGGTAGAGCACCTCGGGCCGCAGGCTCTTGCGCCACGCCTGGACCAGCAGCTTCCCGTCGTCGGTCAGCGCGACGGGGCGCAGCTCCCTGCCTTCGGAGTCCTTGACGGGCATCTTCCACACAGCCTGCGGCCACACCTTCTCGACGGGTTGCGCGGTGCCGGCGCTGATCACCGCGGACGGCGCCCCCGACGGGCCGTCCGCGGGCAGTGCCGTCCCGTCGCCGCCCGCCCGCAGGCCCACGACCACCCCGCCGGCGACCACCACCACGGCCGCCGCCGCGAGTAGCGCCTGGGACCTGTGCCTGCGCCGCCGGTAACCGGTCTCCAGCCGTTCCGCCGCCGGAGCGGCCAGCCGTGGCGCCCGTTCGGCCGCATGTCCCAGGGTCCTGCTCAACCGCTCTTCGATACCGCTCATCGCCGCTCCCCGCGATCCGACCCGACGCCTTCCTCGATGTGCTCGCCCACCGCGAATCGGAGTTTGCCGAGCGCCCGCGACGCCTGGCTCCGCACGGTTCCACGAGAGATCCCCAGAGCCGCCGCGATCTCCTCGTCGCTCAGCCCCTCGTAGTAGCGCAACACCAGTACCACCCGCTGCTTGCGGGGCAATCCGGCCAGCACCTCCCACATCGCCTGCTCGTCCTCGCTGGGCAGCGCGTCGTGGTAGCCGTGCTCCGGTGGGTCCCAGGCGAGCAGCTCGCGCCGCCGCAACCGCCAGGCCGCCGTGTGCAGCCTGGCCATGGTGGTACGCACATAACTTTCCGGATTGTCCTTGGCGCGCAGTCTCGGCCAGGAGGCGCGTAGCTTCAGCAGCGCCTCCTGCACCAGGTCGGCCGCGTCGTGCGGGTTCCCGGCCAGGACGTAGCCGTAACGCAACAGCGCATCGCCGCGCTCGGCTACGAACCCGGCGAACCGGGGATCTGCTTCCAACTGCCTTCGCCTTTCGTCGTCCGTGTCACCTCCCAGATGGACTTGCCTGGCGAACTGTTGCATCCGCCCCGCGGAAAGGCGCGGGAAGCCCTCCCACGGCCGGAACCGGCGGTAGATGGTGGACCACGAACCGTACTCCTGAGGCAGGTCCCACCACGGACTGCCGGTGCGACTACTCTGCGCCGTTCTGGCCTGCGGTCGATTGCCGAGAATCCAGCGAGACTTGGGGTGGCCGATTTCTTCAGAAAGTAATCCGGTTCACGTTTCCGAACAGGAGGAGGACGGCGAACAAAACGGCGGCGCGCAACTTCTGCCGGCAGTTGTACTGGGAGGCCCCGTTCCTCCTTTATTTCCTGGATCCGGGCGCAGCGAGCTGCTGATACGACACTGCACGCCGCAGGTCACGGGGACGTCCGACCAAGCGTGATCGACTGCGGACGCTTATCAGAAAACCGAAAAATCAGACTCATTACCAAAGCGAAGACCCGGCCTTACCAAGCAATGTCTGCGCAAGGAATGATCAATCCTGTGGCGGCGAACACGTTCGCAGGCGACCCGGCCGTGATTTGCTTTCGCCGAATCAGTCAGGTGTGCAGCGAATGGCGTTCCACAGGCTCGGGACGCCTGTCGATCGCTGCCTGCGAACAATCGACAAGGAAGGTCGCTATGTTCAGGAGACCAGTGCGTTCCCTGCCCACAGCTCTGGCGGCGGGTGCGCTGCTGGCCGCCATGGCCCTGTCAGTCCCGGCATCCGCGTCCGCCTCCCCGGCCGACGCTCCCGCGACCGTCGTCACCGCGCTCGACTACAACAGCACGGGCTGGCGATACCGGCAGGTGCCGCCCGGAACCGACGACCCCGCCTTCTACGAGCGGGGCTTCGACGACAGCGGCTGGCCGTCCGGACAGGAGGGCTTCGGCACGACCGGGGGCGTGTGCCCCTGGAACAACCCCGCCCAGGTCAAGACCCGATGGGACGCCAACACCGACCTCGTGGTGCGTCACTGGCTGCACATTCCGCGGGACGCCCAGGAGGTCCGCATCCAGGGAACGGTGGACAACGACGCGAAGGTCTACATGAACGGCCGGCTCGTGCAGACCGCCGTGAGCGGCAACTGCAACGCCGGCGCGATCGACGTGGTCGTCCCGGCGAGGTACCTGGAGTGCTGCAACCTGCTCGCCATCCGCGGCCATGACTACGGCGTGGCGAGCTACCTGAACGTCAGGGTCACCTACGTCAAGCCGGACACCAGCAGCGCCTGAGCCGCCTTCGGCACCCGGCCAGGCCGGGTGCCGAGTGCTCCGGGGTCGGCCTACTGGGCGGCGCAGTCGGGGTAAGGGTCGCGGAGGGCTTCGGCGTCCAGGGGCAGTTCTGTCACAGTGATCGAGGCCTTGCCCGGCTCCGTGAGCCCGCCACAGAGCTCGGGATTGGCGTAGAGCAGCTCCCTGTCGTCGTCGGACAGCCGCCTGAACGCCTGGTACGCGGCCCCCGAGTCGCGTACCGGCGTGGGCTCCGCCCTGGTCGTGAACTCTTCACGCAGCCGCTGGGCCAGCGACCACCCGACCCGCCTACTCGCGTGCGCCGAGCGCGTCGGCCGGGCGGCCGGTGAGGGCGGCACGGGCAGGCAGGACGGTGGCGAGCAGGGCGAGCGCTGCCGCGGTGACGACCACCGCGAGGTAGCCGAGCGGCGGGATGTGCGGCACAGGCGAGTCCGTCATGCCCATGCTGAACGCCGACAGGGTGAGCAGCGCGATTCCCGTCCCGATGACCACGGCGATCGCGACCGCCGCCAGGGTCTCCAGCCGCAGCATCCGCAGCACCTGCCGCCGCGTGGTGCCGACCAGGCGCAGCAGGGCGAGCTCCCGCGACCTCGCCGACGTCGACATGGCCAGGGTGTTGACCACGGCGATCGCGGTGAACGCGATGATCAGGCCCATCGCCACGTAGGAGACCTCCGCGTTGGACGTGCCCGCCTCGGCGGCCGGGGACGCGTCCCCGATCCCCGGCACCGCCCGTTCCAGGTCGGCCCGCGTCACCGTGGGGGCCGTGACCAGCGCCGTCCCGAGCGGGTCGTCCACGTGCGGGACCACCAGCGCGTGGGAGAGCGTGAGGTCGCCGAACCCGAGCCCGCGGGCGTAGACGGCGATGACGCGCAGCTCGGCGGGCGTCCCGTCACCGAGGGTCAGCCGGATCTTCTCGCCCACCGTGACGCCGAGCCGCTCGGCCGCCGTCCGGCTGACCGCGACGGAGCCGTCGTCGAGGCCGTCGAGCGAGCCGGAGAGCACGCCCAGGTCCATGGTGCTGCCGAGCCCGTCGGGGGTCACGGCCTGCGCGCCGTACTTGTCCAGGCCCACCCGCACCGAGGTGTGCAGCACCTCGGTGACCGCCTCGACCCCCGGGACCTTCCGCACGGCCGCCGCCGCGCCGGACGGGACGTGCGGCCCGAGGACGTGCCCCGCCCTGGTGCCCGCTGCCGCCTGCTCCTGCGCCGCGTGCCCCATGGTGGTCTGCACGAACAGGATCACGCAGGTCATCGCCACCATCAGGGTGAGCGGCGTGACGACGGAGGCCAGCCGCTTGGCCCCGGCCCTGAGGTTGGCCGCGGCCAGGTACCCGCCCACCCGGGACGCGCGCAGCGCCACCGCGAGCACGGCCGTCGCCGCGTCCGCGATCAGCGGGCCGAGCAGGGCCACGGCGACCGTCCACACCAGTGCGGTGAGCATGGTGACCGGGCTCGCCGCCGCCTCGACCGACAGGGACGACAGCACCACCGTCAGCGCCACGCCGCCCCCGGCGCACAGCAGCCCCGCGACCAGCCTGCCCGGAGGGATCCGCGTGGTGGGAAGGGCCGCCTCCCCGAGCGCCTCGACCGGGCGGATCCGCACCGCGCGGCGGGCTGAGAGGCGAGCCGCCGCCCACGCCGCCGCCACGGTGGCCGCCAGCGCGGCGAGCAGCGGGAACGGGCTGACCACCAGCTGCAGGTTCTCCGGCATCGCGTCCAGCGCGACGAACCTGGACCGCAACCAGAATCCCAGCCCGACTCCGGCCGCCGAGCCGAGGAGCCCGGCCACCACGCTGACCAGCAGCGCCTCGCCGCCGAGCATCCGGCGGACCTGGCGCGGGGTGGCCGCGACGGCCCTGAGCAGCGCGATCTCTCGCTGGCGCTGCTGGATGGAGAGCGCGAACGTGCCGACCACGACGAGGATCGCCACCAGCAGCGAGGTGCCGCCGAGGGCGCCGCCCAGGCTGATCAGCTTCACCCGTGCCTTCTCGGCGTCTGGGAACTCGACGGTGCCGCGTTCGTCCCCGGTGTAGGCGAGGGCCGTCGTGTCGTGCAGCGCTCCGGACACGTCCACTGCGGGGAAGACGCCGATCGCGCTGACCTGCCCCGGCCGTCCTGCCAGGCGCCGGGCCTCGGCGGTGGCGAAGAACAGGGAGTCCTGGCCGGGCAGGTCCTGGGAGGTGACGCCGGTGACCAGGTAGGTGCCGGTGCCCGCAGGCGTTCGCACGGGCACGCGCGCGCCCACGGAGATCCCCGTCCCGGCCTCCGCGACGACCTCGCCCGCCGTCCTCGGCTCGCGTCCCGCGCGCAGCGTGAACGGGGTGAGCGGCGCCGACTCCCAGCCGTGCCCCTGGAAGGGGCGGCCCGCGAGGTAGGCGGGGAAGGTCACCTCGGTCACCACCCGCGAGACGCCGGGGACCCGGCGCACGCGCTCGGCCAGGGACGCGGGAACCCAGGCCCGCTCCGCCACCGGCTTGGCCTTCGTCTTGGTCTTCTCCGGCTTGCGGATCGTCTCTCTGACGAACTGGTCGCCGGTGACGATCATCGGAGTGCCCGCGTAGCGCTCGGGGGCGACGCCGCCGCGCAGTCCCGTCTCCAGCAGCATGCCGCAGGCGCAGACCAGCGCGGCGGCGCAGAGCAGCGCGACGAACGCGCCGGCGAACGCGGCCACGCGGTGCCGCAGCGTCCTCAAAGCCAGGGAGATCAACGGACCCACGCTCCCAGCCTGGTCATCCGCTCGGCGACCTGCTCCGAGGTGGGAGCCGTCACGGAGTCCACGATCCTGCCGTCGGCCAGGAACAGCGCCACGTCGGCGTAGGACGCGGCCACCGGGTCGTGGGTGACCATGACCACCGTCTGCCCCGTCGCGTCCACGATCTCCCGGAGCAGCGTCAGCACGTCGCGGGCGGTCATCGTGTCGAGCGCGCCGGTGGGCTCGTCGCCGAACACCACCTCGGGCCTGGTCACTAGCGCCCTGGCGATGGCCACCCGCTGCTGCTGGCCACCCGACAGCTGGGCGGGGCGGTGGCCGGTCCGCCCCTCCAGGCCCACCCTGGACACCACCTCGTCCAGCCAGGCCCGGTCCGGCCGGACACCCGCCAGCCGCAGGGGCAGCGTGATGTTCTCGATCACGGTGAGCGCCGCGACCAGGTTGAACGCCTGGAACACGAAGCCGACGCGCTGCCTGCGCAGCTCGGTCAGCGCCGTCTCGTCCATCCCGGCCAGTTCGCTGCCGCCGAGCCGGACCGAGCCCGAGGACGGCACGTCCAGGCCCGCCGCGCAGTGCAGGAACGTGCTCTTGCCCGACCCCGACGGGCCCATGACCGCGGTGAAGCTCCCGCGGGGAATGCCCACCGACACCTCGCGCAGGGCCGCGACCGCGCCCTGGCCCTTCCCGTACACCTTGCTCACGGCGTCCATACGCACCACATCTGTCATGCTTCGACCCTGCTGGACGGAGGCGGCGCGGCCCAGAGAGGCGGTCACGCGTGCGCCATGACCTCGTCATGATCTGGACACTGGTAGACATATCCCTGTGATTCGTGTGCTGCTGGCGGAGGACCAGCACGTCATCAGAGGCGCCCTGGTCGCGCTGCTCGGCCTCGAACCGGACCTGGAGATCGTGGCCGCGGTCGAGTCGGGCGACGCCGCCGTCCCCTCGGCCCTGGTTCATCTGCCGGACGTCGCGGTGCTCGACGTCGACATGCCCGGAACGCTCGACGGCCTGGCCGCCGCGGCCGAGCTGCGCGCGAAGCTGCCGTCGTGCCGGACGGTCATGCTGACAGGGCACGGCAAGCCGGGCCACCTGCGCCGCGCGCTCGGCGCGCAGGTGGACGGATTCCTGCTGAAGACCGCGCCGCCCGAGGAGCTGATCGCGGCGATCCGCAAGGTCGTGGCGGGAGGACGCGTGCTCGACCCCTCGCTCGCGGTCACCGCCTGGGACCTGGCCGACAACCCGCTCACGCCCCGGGAGGCCGACGTGCTGCGCCTGATCGCGGGCGGCGCCGACGCGACGGAGATAGCGGCGCAGCTCTTTCTCGGCGCGGGGACGGTACGCAACTATCTGACGGCCATCGTCGCCAAGCTGAACGCCCGCAACCGCACGGACGCCGTCCGCATCGCCACCGAGGCGGGCTGGATCTAACCCGCCGGCGTCGGCGCCTCGGCCGTCAGCTCGAACCAGCCGTCCGCACAGGACGTGCCGAGCCGCCCGTCCAGCGCCGCCAGGCGGGTGGTCAGGTTGCCGATCCCGGACGAGCCGGGCCGCCCTCCGGCGGAGCGGACACCGTCGTTGCGCACGGCCAGCCGTACCGTGCCCTCCCCCGCCGCCGTCGTGATCGCGCACTGCCGCGCCGAGCTGTGCCTGAGCACGTTGGTCACCGCCTCGCGCAGCACCGTGGCCAGGACGTTCTCCACCTCGGCGGACAGCTCGTCGTGCGCCAGGTCCAGCTCCACCCGGATGCCCGCGGCGGCCAGCACCGACCGTGCCGACCCGGCCTCGGCCGCCAGCGAGAGCGCCTGCTGCCCTCCGGAGACGACCCGCAGGTCGGCCTCCGCCTTCTGGGCCATCGTGAGCACGTCCTCCAGCTCGGCCCTGGCCCGTACGGGGTCGAGGCGTCTGGCCAGCTCGCACTTGAGCAGGATGGCTGCCAGGCTGTGCCCGAGCAGGTCGTGCAGGTCCCGGGCGGCGCGCAGGCGCTCCTCGACCACGGCTGACCGGGCCAGCGCCTGCCTGGCCTCCTGCAGCTCCTTCACCAGCTGGGCGAGCTTGAGCAGCCCGTACACGACCAGCCCCGTCACCAGCGTGCTCACGGTGTAGTTGGCCGTCACCGGGAGCGGCAGGCCGAGCAGCACCGAGCTCACCGCCACGCTCGTCATCACGGCCGCCACCAGCGGCCAGGCCACCGTCCACCGGAACGCGAGCAGCACCGGGCCGGCGAGAAACCCGGCCACGCCCAGCCACGCCTTCCCGAACACGGGTATCGGCAGGTAGGTGAGCAGCGCCATCAGCGCGAGCGCGCGCATGTGCCGCCCGTTGATCGCCCGGATCTGCATGGCGACGATCATCATCTGGCAGGCCGCCGCGGGCACCACCAGGCTCTCCGGGACGATCAGCAGCCCCTTGACCACGAACCCGACCAGCACGGCGGCCAGCAGCGCGACGGACAGCCGATAGGCGCCCGGGTCGTCGGTGGTCTCCACCGGCCCCTCGGGCAGCGCCGCCTCGACGGTCAGCCAGCCCTCGGCGGACAGGCCCGTGACCAGGCTGCCGCCTGCCTGCTCCAGCTGCCGGGCCAGGTCGGCCAGGTAACCGTCCTCGGCCGTGGGGGCGCCGTCGTGCGTGACGCGCAGCCGTATCATCCCGCCCGGCTCGACCGCCTCGGCGGTGGTCTCGATCACACACGTCCTGGCGGTGCTCCGCCGCACGGCCTCGGTCACCGTCTCCCGCAGCACCGCCGCGAGCAGCGCGCCCGCTGGGCCCAGCGGCTCACGGTGCCCGACACGGATCTCCGTCGTGACTCCGGCGGCGGTCAGCATCGCCCGAGCGGTCGTCATCTCGGGCGTCAGGGACGAGGCGCGGTAGCCCGCCGCGGCGCCCCTGGCGTCCGCCAGGGACCGGCGAGCCGTGCTGACGACCTCGCCGAGCACGTCCGCCGCGCGCTCCGGCTGCGCCAGGACGGCCCGGACGCCCGTCGTGATCGCCGTCAGCCCGCTGCCGAAGCCGTCGCTCAGCTCGGTGGCGATCCGCAGCCGCTCCTCGGCCGCCGCCGCCACCGCCAGGGCCAGCCGGGCGGCGTGCACCTCGTCCACCCGTTCGGTGAGCCGGGTGAGCCCGTAGACCACCAGCGCGATGAGCATCATGCTGATCGCGGGGTCCACCGGGCCGATCACCGCGGCGCTGACGGCCACCAGCGGGGCCAGCGGCCAGGCAGGGGTCAGCAGCAGCGACCCGCCGAGGAAGCCGAGCAGCCCGACGGAGGTGCCGAACCCGAGCGTGGCCGCGTACCCGACGATCGCCTGCGCGACCAGCAACCACGGGCGCCTGAACCGGCGCAGGGGGCGCAGCACGTAGACGAGCTGGAGGCCGAACGCCACGAGTGCGAGCGCCGAGCCCGCGAGCACGTAGACGGACGTGAACCCGGCGAGCACCACGATCACGATCCCCTGCGCCAGCCGAGGTACCCGAACCTGCGACACCCCGCTCCCCCCGCGTCAGACCGACGCAAGACTACGGGGGGAGCGGGGAAGGCGAGCCTGCCGGGGTCAGTCGCAGACCACGTCGCGGGCCGGGCGCCGGCCGCTGACCAGGAAGTCGGTCACGGCCTTGTCGCCGCAGGCGTTGCCGTTGGCGAGGTAGGAGCCGTGGCCGCCCGAGTCCACGCTGACCATGCGCGCCCGCTCGCCGAACGCCTCGCGCATCCGCAGCGCGCCGCTGTGCGGAGTGGAGGGGTCACGCAGGTTCTGGACGAGCAGGACGTTGGACGGGCCGCGCGAGGTGACCCGCACGGGCCGCTCGGCGGGCCGGTAGGGCCAGAAGGCGCACGGCCCCATGTTGACCGGCATGCCCGCGGTGAGCGGGTAGGCGGCCCGGTTGCGGGTGACCAGCCGCTGGTGCGCGCCGACCGAGTCGGGCCACTCCACGTCGTTGCACATGGTCGCGCCGGCGGTGGCGGCGATGGTCTGCATGACCGCGTCCGGCGGGGTGTTGGGCGCGGGCAGCGGACCCGAGGCCAGCGCCGCCTTCATAAGCCCGGCCAGCGCGGGGAAGTTCGCGTCGGAGTAGAAGGCGTTGAGCATCGTCTCCCGCAGCACGTTGCCGTTCAGCTCGGGCGGGTTGCTGCCCTGCCAGGGCAGGGGTTCCCGGTCCAGCCGGGCGGCGAGCCCGATCACGGTGCGGCGGACCGCGGCCGGGTCGGCGCCCAGGCCGTACTCGCCGTCGCGGGCCGCCGCCCACGCGGCGAAGTCGGGAAAGCGGTCCTCGACGCCCACCGCGTAGTTCGCCAGCCAGGTGCGGGCCACCCGGTGCGGGTCGGGGTCGTCGTTGCTGTCGAGCACGACCCGATCGGTACGGCCGGGGAACATCGTGGCATAGGCGGCGCCGGCGTAGGTCCCGTAGGAGACGCCCCAGTACGACAGGCGCTCCTCGCCCAGGGCGGCGCGGATGCGGTCGAGGTCCCTCGCCTCGTTGCGGGTGCTGATGTGGCGCAGCAACGGCCCGGCGTTGCGGGCGCACGCCTCGGCGATCCTGCGCGACCAGTTCACGTTCTCGGTGATGTCGCCGTCGGCCGAGGGCCAGGGCTTGAGCCGGGTCGGGGCGAGGTCGTCATGGTCGAGGCCGCAGCTGACGGGCGTGCTCTGGCCGACGCCGCGCGGGTCGAAGCTGACGAGGTCGTAACGGTCGAGCACCTCCTGGGGCAGGCGGCCCGCCAGCGTGCTGGGACGGTTCAGGCCGGGGCTGCCCGGCCCGCCGGGGATGAAGACCAGGACGCCCCTGCGCAGGCCCGGCTTGGCCGTCCGGATCCTGGAGACGGCCACCGAGATCGCCTCACCGGCCGGCGCGCTGTAGTCGAGCGGCACCTGGAGGGTCGTGCACTCCTGCCGGGCATCGACACCTGAGGCGGCTGGGCAGGCGCCCCAGGTGGGCGAGGCGGTCTGGGCGGCCGGAACAGTGGGGGCGATGGCCAGGGCGACCAGCGCGGCGGCGATGGGGTTCATGGCGACAAGTCTGCTGGTCACGGGCTCGGAGCCCCAGGTACGTGATCATCGATCGACCATGACGTCATCACAAGCCGGACATATCGCCCTTGCGGGCACTGTCCCAGGTCGCGGGATGGTGGTCGGGGCCCGTCCGATCACTTCGGCCTCCGCGGATCGGACGACGACGGACTCGTTGAAGCTCGGCACGATCAGCGACATCGGTGTGACTCCTTGCCTGGTGTGGGTTTTCAGACGGCGAACAGCAGGGCGGCGCTGATGAGGACGACCACGGCGGTGGCGAAGTGGATGCCGAAGGCGACCGCCTTGGTGCCGCCGTGGCGCAGGACGATAAGGGTGTCGCCGAGAGGGGCGATGGCGACGGCGAGCATGAACCAGGCCTCGGCGCGGGCGCCCACGAAGGCGAGCAGGGCGATACCGACGACGCCGAAGGTGAAGTCGCGCAGGCCCTTGATGGTCAGGTAGGCGGCGTCTCCGTCCGGCTTGGCGGCGACTCCGTAGCCGGCCGCCGAGGCCTGCGGCACCACGAGGAAGCGGAGGCCGATGTAGAGGATCAGGAGGTCGAGGGCGATGGCCAGTCCGTAGGCGGCGGTGGTGAGCATGACGTTCTCCTTTTGCTAGCAGCGCTAGATGCGAGAGCGAAACTAGCATAACTTCGACAGGAACGCTAGCGGTGCTAGAATGACTGTCATGTCTATCCAGAGTCGCCGGGAGCGCGAGCGAGCAGAGCGGGAACGGTTGATCGTCACGGCCGCGCGGGAACTGGCCGAATCAGAAGGCTGGGACGCGGTGACCACGCGGCGGCTCGCCGAGGAGATCGAGTACAGCCAGCCGGTCCTCTACAGCCACTTCAAGGACAAGGGCGCCATCATGGCGGCGGTCGCGGTGGAGGGCTGCGCCGACCTCGCCGCCGAACTGCACGCGGCCCGCACGGCGGCGGGCCCGCAGCAGGTGCTCGCCGCCGTCGGTGCGGCGTACGCGGCGTTCGCCGAGCAACGACCCGCGCTCTACGACGTGATATTCACGCACGCCGTCGACCTGCCGTTCGCCACCCCCCAGGCGCCTGCCGCCCTGCAGGCCGCCTTCGGCGAGCTGCGCGAGAGCCTGCGACCGCTGGCGAAGGACGACAACCTGGATGTGCTCACCGAGACCTTCTGGAGCGGGCTGCACGGGCTCGTCACGCTCATGCGCAACGGCAGGCTCCGCCGCGAGGACCATGAACGCCGGCTGGCTCTCCTGATCGCACGCTTCTCACGCTGATCAGCGAGGCCGCTCCGTGCCCCTGATCACGCGCTTCTCACGCTGATCAGCGAGGCGGCTCGGCAGTCCTGATCACGAGCGCTTCCGGGTCGGCGGGCACGACCGGCCTCACCGGTTGTGCAGGTACGCGGCCAGGACCTTCGCGTACTTCACCGTTGCCCGCTCGTCGTCCGCAGCCTGCAGGCTGACGACGAGCCGGCCCACCACGACCAGGGCCAGATCCTGGTGACCATGACCGTTCTCGTACGCCCGCAGATACGCTCCCCCGCCGAGCGCTCGCAGGCCGTGCTCGCCGGGAGCGTTCTGCTCGTCGTCGAAACGCGCGGCAGCAAGGAGACGGCCGGCGAACCCGGGCGTGTCCGCCATCCACGCGATGGCGACCCGCAGGACGGGATCGTGCTCGTCGGACGGGATCAGCGTGCAGACGGCGGGTCTCCCGAACTCCGTCTCCGACCGGTGGTCGTACCCCTTGCCGCCGGCGGGCAGCGTGTCAGGGGGGAGGAGCGAGCACGGGTCCGGCCAGGCGGTGAAGCGCGTTCCGTGCACCTCGATCGACTCTCCCGCCTGATCCGCCCCTTCCAGGCGGAACACGGTCACCGCGGGCCCGTCCGCGCCGGTCGCTCTGATGACCACGGAGTTCCCCGAGACGCCCAGGATGCTGGCGCCCAGCCCGTGGAGCGGAAGCGGAAAGATCGCTCGTCGCCCGTCCGCTAACGACCGCACGTCGAGGAAGACCAGCGTGTCGCCCTCGTCGGCCTTCGGGTTCAGCAGCGAGTAGGCGAACCGGCGATCGGCGCTCACGAGTGGCTCCCTCTCTGAGCCCCACACGTCCGGCAGGCCGGGCCGCTTCCACAGCAGGTGCGCCGCCTCGTCATAGGCCATCGCCGACCGCCCGCCGTCGGCCGACGCGATAACCATGCCGCTGCCCCGCGGCCCCTGGATCACCTGCTCCACCTCGATGCCGGATCCCGGGACGCGGTGACGCACGGCGCCACCCGCCCCGACGTACTCCAGTCCTCCGGGGGACTCCCGCAGGACCAGCTCCCCGACCGCCGCCCACAAGGAGGGGTCCTTCCCGTCCGCGACGCGCTCGTCCAGCACCTGCGCACCGCTGCTCGCGTCGAGGACGAGAATCCGGCGGCCGGGCTCGGACGAGCACAACTCGGTCAGCGCGACGAACCGTCCCCACGAGTCGACGGGGTAGCCGCAGTCGCGCCGCAGCGGCTTCTCCCAGGCCACCGCCCCGCTGCCCGGCATCAGCGCCTGCACCGTCGAACCCGCAACGAGGATCACCCTGCCGTCGGCGACCACCATCCTGTCGGCGTGCTCCGCCAGCTCCCGCGTCCAGAGATGCCGGTCCTTCCCCAGCTCGAACCCGGTCACGACGCCGGGCCCTCCCCGGTTTCCCGCCGAGACGAGGACGTCGCCCACCGCCACGGACATGTCGTCGTCGAGCAGGAAGTCCTCGCGCCACAACCGCGTCCGGCCGGTGCTCACGTCGTGCACCTCCAGGTCGCCGGAGAGCGACGGCGTGGGGCCGCTCGGCAGGATCGCCTCCGCCCCCACCACCATCGCGGGACGCGCGTCCATGCCCTGGCCGAGCCCCTTCGAGGCGAACGACCACGCCTCGCTGATCCCGGTGGGCAGCGCCGACGCCGGCCGGTGCGCGGGAACCGACGCCGAGTCCGCCACGAGCGCGAACGCCCCCGCCACCAGCAACGCGGCCGGCAGGAGGCTCCGGACGCTCAGCATCCCCTGACGCCCCGGTTCCGGAAGTAGGCTTCGACCTCCGTCTTGCGCAGCGCGTGATAGCTCTCCGCGGTCGTGGGCTGGTACACCACGCCGTACTTTCCGGGCGCGACGGCGCTTGTCACCCGGAACGGCCTGCCGTCGGCGTCGAAGACCTCCTGGGTCTCCGTTCTGCCGTCGTACTGGTAGTCGATCACGATGGTGAAGTCGTAGACGCCGCTTCCCGGCATCACCGTCATGTCGAGTGTCACCTGCTCGTCCCGCTTCAGGGAGATGGTCCTGGACTCGAAGTACGGACGCTTGCTCGGCGGCTTGCCCAGGAACGCCGGGGACACCGGGTCGAGGCGCGCCACCATCTCGACCGTGCTCTCCTCTCCCGCCGTCTCGCAGGCGAGCAGGGCGGCCGTCAGCGGCGTGCCCACCTTCTTCACCACCGGGCGGGCGCCGACGACGCGCACCGCCTTGCGCCCGCCGGTCAGCTCCACCCGCACGACCGCCTTGCCGACCGGTGCGCCCTGACGGCGTTTCACCAGGTCGCGCAGCTGCCCCTGCGCCGTCTCTCCGCCGAGCAGGACGCCCTTGTCGGCCCCCTTCGGACGCTCCCCGAGCGCCGTGGCGGTCAACTGCCCGCGCTGCTGGACGACGCTCACGCGAAGCGCCGGCCGCCCCAGGGTGTCCTGGACGACGTCCGCGGCCTCGCCTGAGTCGGCGACCACGCCGAACAGGCCCGTGAACCAGGCTCCACCCACCGCGATCAAGATCGCGGAACACAACCCCGCCAACCACACGATCCGCTTGGCCCGCCCCGAGCCGGATGCCTCGCCGGAACCACCCTCCGGTGAAACGCTCACCTCACCATCATGCCGCCGCGCTGATCGAATAGCACGGGGTCTCAGGGAGGTGAAACGGGCTAGTTCTTCGCCGCGGCTCGCCGGGCTTCGAGGCCGTCGAGGACCCGGTCGAGCCCGTAGCCGAAGTTGTCGACGCGCACCCTCTCCGGGTCGCTGAAGGGGTCGGCCGCGTACAGCGCGTGCAGCCGCGGGTACGGCCGGGCGGCCTCCTCGGCGGTCGCCGACATGCTCTCGACCCACTCCTGCTCGGTGCGGCCGCTGCGGGTGAGTCTGGTCAGCATCGCGGCCTCGCTGGCCGCCATCCCCAGGACGTACGCGACGAGGCTCTTCATGGCCTGGTCGGCCTCCACCAGGTCGAAGCCCGCCGTGGTGAAGACGCCGAGCATGCGGTCGGAGGCCCGCATCAGGTTCGGCCCGAGGTAACACAGCGCCACCTCGTCGAGCACGGAGACGATCCACGGGTGGCGCAGGATCATCGAGCGCAGGCTGCGCGCGGTCGCGGCCGCCGCCTCGCGCCAGGCCGCCGGGTCGTCGACCTCCGGCACCTCCACCTCGCCGTAGATCTCGTCGATGACCAGTTCGATCAGCTCGTCCTTGTTGGCCACGTGCCAGTAGACGGCGGTGGCGACGGCGCCGAGCCGGTTGCCGAGGCGTCGCATGCTCAGGGCGTCGATGCCCTCGCTGTCGAGGAGCTGAAGGGCCTCCGACACGATCTGCTCCTGGCTCAGCGCCGGTTGCTCGCGCCGCCGCCGTCGCGGGCGGGCCCACACCGAGGGGAACGACTGCTCTTCGGCTGGCATGCGGCCTCCTTGCTCTCCCGGCCCAGGATACCGGCCAGTTGTACACCGTGCGAGTGACTGTACAGCTTCAAGGAACTCGAACACTGTCCAGGATTTGAACGGTGTGCAGTTATGCTGCACACTGTGCAACAGCTGCACACCGTTCAAGGAGGTTGTGATGGATCGCCATCCCCGGCGCTGGCTCATCCTGGTCGTGCTCTGTCTCAGCACGTGGGTTCTCGTGGTCGACAACGGAGTGCTCACCGTGGCGATCCCGCCGCTGACGAACGACCTCGGGGCGAGCACCCAGGACATCCAGTGGATCATCGACGGCTACATCCTGGTCTTCGCCGGCCTGCTCCTCACCGCCGGCAGCCTGTCGGACCGCTACGGCCGGCGCCGTGTGATGATCATCGGCCTGCTGGTCTTCGGGGCCGCCTCGCTGGTGGCCACCTACGCCGCGAGCCCGGCAGAGCTGATCGCGGGCCGCGTCCTGATGGGAGTCGGCGGCGCGCTGGTCATGCCGAGCACGCTGTCGATCCTCATCACCGTGTTCGACGACACCGAGCGGCGCAAGGCGATGTCGATCTGGAGCTCGGTGCTCATGGTCGGCATGGTCGGCGGCCCGGTCGTGGGCGGAGCGCTGATCGCCAAGTTCTGGTGGGGCTCGGTCTTCCTGATCAACGTCCCCGTCGTGGTGCTGGCGATCGTCGCGGCCCTGACGTGGATGCCGGAGTCCAAGGGGCCGTGGCGCAAGCCCGACCCTCTCGGCGCGGTCCTGTCCGTGACCGGCATGACCGCCCTGGTCTGGGTGATCATCGCGCTGCCGCAGCACGGCCTCGCCCACCCGGGCACCCTCGCCGCGCTCGCCGTCGCCGTGCTCGGCCTGGTGGGGTTCGTGATCTGGGAGATCCGCACGCCGGACCCGATGGTGCCGTTGCAGCTGTTCCGCGACCGCAACTTCAGCGGCGGCAGCCTCTCCCTCGTGCTGGCGCAGGTCGGCAACGGCGGGCTGCTGCTGGCGCTGACCCAGTACCTGCAGTTCGTGCTCGGCTACTCGCCCACGCAGGCCGGCCTGGCCCTCGCCCCGATGGCGGTGGCCGTGATCGTGGTCAACGGCGTCGGCGCCACCCTGGGCCAGAAGATCGGCAACCGGCCCCTGGTCGTCTCCGGGCTGGTCGTGCTGGCGGCCGCGTTCGGCGTACTGGCGACGCTCTCGGCCGATGACGGCTTCCCGATGGTGGCCACGGCTCTGGTCCTGTTCGGCATCGGAGCCGGCCTGGCGCAGCCGGCCGCCATCGCGGCGCTGATGGGAGCCGTGCCGCCCGAGCACGCCGGGGTCGGGTCCGCCCTCAACGACACCGTCCAGCAGGCCGGCGCCGCGCTCGGGGTCGCCGCCCTGGGCAGCGTCCTGGCCACCACGTTCACCGGCGCCATGCCCGCCTCGGCGCCCGAGGCGGCCCGCCACTCGATCGCCGACGCGCTCGGTGTGGCCGCCCGCGCCGGAGACGCCGGGCTGGCCGCGGCCGCCCGCGACGCCTTCACCACCGCGATGTCCGTCGCCTTCGTGGCCGGCGCCTGCGGCGTGCTCGCCTCCGCCGTCCTGGCCCTCCTGCTGCTGCGCGACCGTAAGGCCGGTCCGGTCGAGGAGCCCGCCGCGAGCCGGCGTTCGACCACGACCTCATGAGGGTCGAGCCGCCGCAGGGCTACCGCCTCACCCCGGCCGCGGTCGACGCGGAACTGATCGCGGACATGCTCGGCTGACGGCTTCACGCAGGCGCGGCCGCCTTCCTGTCGCGGCGTGCCGGTTTCCAGCACAATCGAGGTATGGCGGCTAAGGACGGCGACGGGTGGGCGCAGTGCTCGCGAGGCCACCGGCACTGGGGGCTGCACGGCGCGTCCGGGCTGCTCGCCGTGCACCACGACGAGCAGGGCGTCCCGCACGTGCTGATGCAGAAGCGGTCCTGGTGGAGCCACCACGGCGGCACGTGGGGGCTGCCGGGCGGAGCCCTCGACAGCCACGAGGACGCCGTGGCGGGGGCGCTGCGTGAGGCGTACGAGGAGGCCGCGCTGAGCGGCGACGTGCTGCGCGTGAAGGGCGTCTACCTCGACGACCACGGCGGTTGGGCGTTCGAGACGGTGATCGCCGAGTCACCGGAGCTGCTGGCCGTGGCGCCCGCGAACAGTGAGAGCACCGAGCTGCGCTGGCTGCCGCTGGCCCAGGTCGCCTCCAGGAAGCTGCACCCCGGCTTCGCGGAGACGTGGGCGACCATCCAGCCGACGCTCGCCCCCGATCTGCTCGTGCTGGACGTGGCGAACATCATCGGCGCGCGGGCCGAGCACGGATGGTGGCGCGACCGGCTCGGCGCCGCCCAACGGCTGATCGCCGACGTCGCCGCGGCCCAGCTGAGCCACCCGGTGCTCGCGCGGTGGTTCCCGAGGATCCTGGCGGTCGTCGAAGGCGCCGCGCGCGGCGCCGCGCCGGTCAACGGGGTCCAGGTGGTGGCGGCCACGGGCAGCGGTGACGACACCGTCGTGGACGTCGTCCGGAAGGCCAGGCCGTGGGAGCGGGTGCTCGTCGTCACCGCCGACCGGGCGTTGAAGGAGCGTGTCAGCGAGCTCGGCGCCGAGACCGTCGGGCCGAAGTGGCTGCTTTCACAGCTGGGCGGGTAGCCCGACGTCGAAGGCGGCTCTCAGGCCCGTCACGTCCAGGACGCGCAGCAGCACCCCGTGCACGCCCGTCAGCCTGAGCGCCCCCTGGCGGGCGCCGACCCTGCGTTGGTGCTCGACCAGCACCCACAGACCACTCGAATCGCAGAACGACAGCCGCTCCGCGTCGATGACGATCTCGACCTCGCCCTCCCGGACGAGCCCGGACAGGCAGTCGCCGAGCCGTGGAGCGGTGAGCTTGTCGAGATCTCCGCCGAGGCGCACGACCACGGCACCGCCAGTTCGCTCCACCTCAACGCTGAGATCCGTCACCTCCTGAACGTACACCGCTGCCACGACAGCCGCTATGGTGGTGTGCGCACTGGAGGGTTCGCATAGTGGACGAGTGCAGCCGCCTTGAAAGCGGCCAGGTCAGCGATGGCCTCGTGGGTTCGAATCCCACACCCTCCGCTCTACTCCTGGGCCCCCGCGAAGCCGTCGCCGACGCTCGCCGCCAGCTGGAGGTAGGCGTCCCTGGTCGGCTCCTGCAGCCGGTCGAGATCGATCTCCGCCCCCTCCTCCAGATGCGGGTCGTAGGGGACGCGGATCACCGCCCGGCACCTGGCCGCGAAGTGGGCCTCCAGCTTCTTGATGTCGACCGCCGACTTCGACCGCGGCCTGACGCTGCACAACACCACCGTCGCCTCCCTGACCAGGTCGCCGTAGTGGTGCGCCTCCAGCCAGTCGAGGGTCGCCGACGCCGCCCTGGCGCCGTCCACCGACGGAGAGCTGACCAGCACGATCTGGTCGGCGAGGCCGAGCACGCCGCCCATCGCCGAGTGCAGCAGCCCGGTGCCGCAGTCGGTGAGGCAGATCGAGTAGAAGTTCTCCAGCACCTGTGAGACCGCCTGGTAGTCGGCGCCGCTGAACGCCTCCGACACCGACGGGTCGCGGTCGGAGGCCAGCACCTCCAGGCGCGAGGGGGCCTGCGAGGTGAACGCCCTGATGTCGACGTACCGCTTGACCTGGTCGCGCTCGTTCAGCAGGTCGCGGACCGTGGCCGAGGTCTCCAGCTCCACCTTGTCCGACAGGGTCCCGCGGTCGGGGTTCGCGTCGACGGCGATCACGCGGTCGCCGCGCACCTGGGCCAGCGTCGCGCCCAGGCCGACCGTGGTCGTGGTCTTGCCGACGCCGCCTTTCAGGCTCAGCACGGCCACCCGGTGGTGCCCGGTGGCGACCGGGGTGCGGGCCCTGGTCAGCAGCTCGCGGCGGCGGCGGATCTCCGGCGGCTCGCCCGGCTTGATCCAGCCGCCGGACGCCTTGTAGACCAGGCGGCGCCAGCCCTTGGACGGCGCGTTGCGCCTGCCGCGCAGCAGGCTCTCGGGGTCGAGGCTGTCGGCGTTCGGCCTGCCGGTGACCGGGGGGCGCGGCGGGGCGGTGAACACCGGGATCGGCGCGGGACGGCGCCGGGACGGACGCGGCTCCTCAGCCGGCGGCTCGAACGCGGCCGGCCGCTCCAACGCGCCCGGCCGCTCGAACGGCCGTGAACGCTCGACAGGACGCGGCTCCTCAAACGCACGGGGCTCCTCAAACGCACGGGGCTCCTCGAACGCACGCGGCCTGCCGAGAGCGCGCGGCTCCTCGAAGGGGCTGGGCGTATCGAGAGGGTGGGGCTCGTCGGAGGGCGGCGCTTTGTCCGCCTGGCGCACTCCGCTGGAGGCGAGGGGCTCGTCCGGGGTGCGCGGTTCGTCGAAGGGCGGGCGGTCGCCCTCGGTGGGCGGCTCGTCCGTGGTGCTCGGCTCGCCGGCCGGGCGGGGGGCCGGGGCGGGCTCGTCGAAGGCGAGCGGCGACTCCTCGGCCTCCTGCTTGGCGGTGGTCTCGGACGTCCCGCGCGGCTCCGGCTCGTCAGAGGTCTCAGGCGTCGTCCACGACGGCCGTTCGGGCCAGGAGGTCTCTTCCCCGCGCGTCTGGTCGGCGGGCTCCTCGGTGTCCGTGAACGAGAACGCGAACGGGTCGGTGTCGTCAGGACGCGGCAGCGGCTTCAGCGGAGCGAGGAACGCGTCGCCGTCCTGCCTGCCCAGGCTGACGGGGGGCACGACCGGCTCGTCCTTCGCGTCGTCCGTCTTGGACGCCGTCTCCAGCCACTCGGCGGCCTCGCTCTCCCCTTCCGGCAGTTCCTCGGCGGCGGCCGACCCGTACACGGTGTCGACGGCGGCGCGGAACAGCGGCGGGGTGGGCGTGTCGGGCGGCGTCGGCACGAGCTGCCACGGGTCAGGGGGGTACGGCGACGTAACCGCCTCGTCGACGGGGACGTTCGCAGCGCTGACCCTGACCGGCGTCTCTTCCGTCTCCTTGATCGCGTCAAGCCAGGCCAGCTGTTCCTCGAGAGATTCCTCTCGATCGTGTCTTGCCACCGTGTTCCCCCTCGGGTGGGTCTAAAGGGGCAGCAAATACCTTGCAGAGTAACGCCACGCGTTCCCATGAACACAGGCAACCCTCAACTTCCTTGCCCCGCTACCGTGGTTGACATGCGAGCCGTTGTTATCACCGAGTTCGGCGGGCCCGAGGCACTGCGCTGGCAGGAGGTGCCCGATCCGCGTCCCGACCAGGACGAAGTCGTCATCGAGGTGGCGGCCTCCGCGGTCAACCGGGCCGATGTGCTCCAGCGCCGCGGGTTCTACGAGCCGCCGCCGGGCGTGCCGCGGTATCCGGGCCTGGAGGTGTCGGGCACCGTGGTGGAGGTAGGCACGGACGTCGAGCAGTTCACGCCCGGTGACGAGGTGTGCGCCCTGCTGGCGGGCGGCGGGTACGCGGAGAAGGTGGCCGTGCCGTGGCAGCAGGTCATGCCGGTGCCCGAGGGGGTCCCGCTGCTGCTGGCGGCCGGGCTGCCCGAGGTGGCGTGCACGGTGTGGTCCAACGTGTTCATGCTGGCCAGGCTGCGCAAGGGGGAGACGCTGCTGGTCCACGGCGGGGCCAGCGGCATCGGCACGTTCGCCGTCCAGCTCGCCAAGGCGCTGGGCTCGCGGGTGGTCACGACGGTCGGGTCCGCGGAGAAGGCGCGGCGGCTCATCGAGCTGGGAGCCGACGAGGTCATCGACTACCGCGAGGAAGATTTTGCGGAAAAAGTGCAGGCCGATGTGATCCTCGACATCATCGGCGCCAGCTACCTGTCCAGAAATATCCAGACACTCCGCACCGGCGGGCGGCTGGTGATCATCGGCCTCCAGGGCGGCAGCAAAGCCGAGATCGACCTCGGCGCCCTGCTCGCCAAACGTGCGTCCGTGCACGGCACCGCGCTGCGCTCGCGCCCCGTCGAGGAGAAGGGGGTGATCGTGCGCAGCGTCGTCCAGAACGTGTGGCCGCTGGTCAGCGCGGGCGCGGTCCGTCCGGTCGTGTACGCCGAGGTGCCGATGGAGCAGGCCGCGGAAGCTCATCGAATGCTGGAATCTGGGGAGCACGTCGGGAAGATCCTGCTAGTACGGTGAGTCTTATGAATGCTGAGGACAACAACACCCCCCACATCGTGGTGGTCGGCCCGGACTTCCAAGGCCAGGGCGATAACGGCGAGGACGAACGATCGGTCACGAACCTGGTCGAGCAGCCCGCCAAGGTGATGCGCATCGGCAGCATGATCAGGCAGCTTCTGGAGGAGGTCCGTGCGGCCCCGCTCGACGAGGCCAGCCGCAAGCGTTTGAAGGAGATCCACGAGTCGTCCATCAAGGAGCTCGAGGACGGCCTCGCGCCCGAGCTGGTCGACGAGCTGGAGCGGCTGTCGCTGCCCTTCACCGAGGAGAACGGCGCGCCCCCCAGCGATGCCGAGCTGCGCATCGCGCACGCCCAGCTCGTCGGGTGGCTCGAAGGCTTGTTCCACGGCATCCAGACCACGCTGTTCGCGCAGCAGATGGCCGCCCGTGCCCAGCTTGAGCAGATGCGCAGGGCGCTTCCAGGGGTGCCGGGCGACGAGCAGCAGCGGCCGCACGGCGGGTCGGGGCCCTACCTGTAGAGCTCTTCGAGTACTCGGGCCACGCCGTCGTCGTCGTTGGCGGCCGTCACGTCGTCGACCGCCGCCAGCACGTCGGGGTGCGCGTTCGCGACCGCGTACGAACGCCCTGCCCAGGCCAGCATGGGCAGGTCATTGGGCATGTCGCCGAACGCCACGACCTGCGACGGCGTGATTGCGTGCGTCGTGGCCAGCGCGGCGAGCGCCGTGGCCTTGGTCACGTCGCGCGCGCTCATCTCGATCAGCCCTCTGCCGCTGGAGTGCGTGGGGGTCACCAGATGGCCCACCAGATCGTGGACGGTGGCGTGCAGGCGGTCGGGGTCCATTTCCGGGTGCAGGGCCAGCAGCTTGGCGCACGGGCGGGCCGCCAACGTGGACGTAACCACCACCTCGTGGGGCGCCTTGCTGTCCAACCCGCCGAGCCGGTATTCCGACTCGTGCACAAAACCACCTTCGTACTCGACCGAAAATGCGAGTTCGGGGACGTTCGCTCGAAGCTGAGCGATGACCTCCTCGAGCACCTCGACCTCGATCAGGTGAGATTCAACTATCTGTTCGGTATGCAGATCGTAGATCAGCGCGCCGTTGGCACAGATGGCCACGCCACGATGCCGTACGGCACGCACCACGCTGCCCATCCAGCGAGGTGGGCGGCCTGTGACGAAGACGAGCATCGCTCCGGATTCCTCGACTTTCGCGAAGGCGGCAGCGGTGCGTGGAGATACGGTTCCGTCTGTCCGCAGCGCGGTACCGTCGAGGTCGGTGGCCACAAGACGTGGCGTGGGAAGGCTGTGCATAACAGGTTCCAGTTTGCCCGGTCATGCCGACGCTCAGAAATCTTCGCACCGACGGGAACACCAACGCTCCAGAATGGTGTTAGATGTGATGGCGTTGTATTAGCTGATCCCGTAGTGAAAACCAGCATGACTTTGTCTGAGCCACCCCGGGTGCTTGCTGTACGACACACCGGGACCCACGAGGTGTGGGTCCCATAGATTCACATCCTGAGGGAGAGCTTTTATGGCTCAGGGAACCGTCAAGTGGTTCAACGCTGAGAAGGGCTTCGGCTTCATCGCCCCGGACGGCGGTGCGCCGGACGTGTTCGTGCACTTCTCCGAGATCGTCGGCAACGGCTACCGCAGCCTTGAAGACGGGCAGCGGGTCGAGTTCGAGATCACGCAGGGCCAGAAGGGGCCGCAGGCTTCGCAGGTTCGGGCTATCTGACGTAGCAGCGAGACAGACCGGGGTTCGCTTCCAGCGGACTCCGGTCTTTCGCGTCTCCGGCCGTACAGCGCCCGTGACACACGGTGAACCATTGTGCGAACGACACGTAACCATCTCGCTACCAACTTCTGGGGAAATGTCGGACCAGTCACAGATGTGACTCGACTCACACGTCCGGACGAACACTCCCTCTTTCTTAAGCATCACCTCATATATGAGGTACGCATGGTTATGTCACCCGGCGACCGTGGTCGCGGTGATAGTGCTGCTGCTCAACGACCACCTGCTCAAACAGGCCTGGCCCGGGCTCGTCACCGGCAAGCTGAGCGACGTGGCCGGGCTCGTCGTGGCGCCGCCCCTGGTCGCGCTCCTCTTCCGGCGCCGCGCCGACGCGGTGGCCGTCCTGCTGACGGGTGCGCTCTTCGCGGTCGTGAAATCCACGGAGACGGGCGCTGACGCCGCCTCCCAGGTATGGAGCCTGCTGGCGGGTCCCTCGCGCGTCCTGGCCGATTCCACGGACCTCCTCCTCGCGCTGCCCGCGCTCGCCGTGGCGTGGTGGGTTCGGCAGCGCACCTGGCGCGACTCCTGGGAGCAGCCCGAGTACAGGCGCGAGTGGCTGGCCAGGCGGTACGGCTACGCGCCGGGCGTGCGCCCGCGGGCTCTGGCTGTGCAGGCGAGGCCCGGTGGGCACGTGGTCGTGGTCGCCGGCGGGCTCGACGGGATCGTGGTGCGGGAGACGTCCGGCGAGTGGCGGCGGGTGGGGTGGCCGGGGCCGCTCGCGTCCATCGAGGACGACGACGGCGTCCTCGATCCGGAGCGCAACGTCGCGATCGTCCTCGCCGTGGCCATGCTGCTGGGGTCCGTCGCCACCGGGCTACGCCGGTACTACCCCGCTTTCACGGTGTTCGCGACGGCAGGGTGTTTCGGGCTTTACGTCCTGCTGGAGGCCCCGGAAGGGCAGTTCGTTCTCGGGTTCGACCCGACCAAGCTGGCCGCCGGTCTGGGTCTGACCGCGCTCGCGGTGGTGGTCTGCGGCCTCCTGGCCATCGCCGGACGCGCCCGGCCCAGCAGGGTCGCCATCCCGCGCCGCTGGTCTACGCGGGCGCGTACCTGCCCTTCCTGGGTTGGTCGGTGGGGGTGCCGCCGTCGTACGCCGCCGCGGTCGCGGTGGCCGTCGTGCTCGCCTCGGGCGCGATAGCCGGGGGCGTCGGGCGCATCAGGCGCGACGCCCGCCGCACGCCCGCCTACTTGGTCGGCTCCAGGACATCGAGCCCCACGTAGGGACGCAGCGCCTCGGGAACCACCACGGACCCGTCGGCCTGCTGGTGGTTCTCCAGGATCGCGACGATCCAGCGGGTGGTGGCCAGCGTGCCGTTGAGCGTGGCCAGGTGCTGCGGCTTGCCGTCCTTGTCGCGGAAGCGCACGCCCAGCCTGCGGGCCTGGAACTCCGTGCAGTTGGACGTCGAGGTGAGCTCGCGGTAGCGGCCCTGGCTCGGGATCCAGGCCTCGCAGTCGAACTTGCGGGCGGCCGACATGCCGAGATCACCCGCCGCCGTGTCGATGATGCGGTACGGGACCTCGATCCGCTGCAGCATCTCCTTCTCCCAGCCGAGCAGCCGCTGGTGCTCCTCGCTCGCGTCCTCCGGGCGGACGTAGGAGAACATCTCCACCTTGTCGAACTGGTGGACGCGGATGATGCCGCGCGTGTCCTTGCCGTACGAGCCCGCCTCGCGGCGGAAGCACGACGACCAGCCCGCGTAACGCAGCGGCAGCTCGTCGCCGTTGAGGATCTCGTGGGCGTGGTAGCCCGCCATCGGCACCTCGGACGTGCCGACCAGATACAGGTCGTCTTCGGGCAGCCGGTAGATCTCCTTGTCGTGTGCGACGTGGAAGCCGGTTCCCTGCATGGTCTCGGGCTTCACCAGCACCGGAGTGATCATGGGGACGAACCCGTACTCGATCGCCTGCTGCATGGCCATGTTGAGCAGCCCGAGCTGCAGGCGCGCGCCGACGCCCTTGAGGAAGAAGAACCGCGAGCCCGAGACCTTCGCCCCGCGCTCCATGTCGATGGCGTCGAGCCGCTCGCCCAGCTCCAGGTGGTCCTTCGGCTCGAAGTCGAACACGCGCGGCTCACCGCAGGTCTCCAGCACGACGTAGTCGTCCTCGCCGCCGTGCGGCGCGGCCTCCTCGACGAGGTTCGGCACCGTCTGCAGGACGTCGTCGAGCTCGCCCGCCAGCTTCTCCGCCTCGGCCTCCGCGGACTTGACCTGGGCCGCGAGATCCTTGGCCCGCTGGAGCAGCGCGGCCTTCTCCTCGCCCTGCGCCTTGGAGACCGACTTGCCGAAACTCTTCTGCTCGGCACGCAGAGACTCGAACGAGGTCAGCGCGGCGCGGCGGCGCTCGTCCAGGTCGAGCAGCGTGTCGACGACGGAGTCGTCCTCGCCGCGGGCACGCTGCGAAGCCCGTAGCCGGTCGGGATCCTCACGAAGAGTACGCAGGTCAATCACAAGGAAAGGCTACCGGCGCGGAACCGCCGAACGCCCCTCGATTAAACCCGACCGTCGCGGACTCGCGCCAGCCAGTCGCCCGCCTCGGCGAACTCGGCGTCGGCCGTACCCCGCTTGATCTGGGGAGCGACGCCGTCGGCACGCGGGTAGCTGCCGAGGAAACGCACCTCGCCGCAGATGCGGTGCAGCCCCGAGAGGGCCTCGCCGACGCGGGCGTCGGCCACGTGGCCCTCGAAGTCGAAGTGGAAGAAGTAGCGGCCGATGCCGTCGCCCGTGGGCCGCGACTCGATCCGGGTCAGGTTGACGCCGCGCACCGAGAACTCCGTCAGCATCTCCAGCAGCGCGCCCGGGTGGTCGTCGGCCAGGAAGACCACCAGCGTGGTGCGGTCGGACCCGGTCGGCTCGGGCAGCGCGCCCGGCCTGCTCACCTTGACGAACCTGGTGACGGTGTCGGCGCGGTCGCCGATGTTCCTGGCCAGCTCCACCAGCCCGTAGCGCTCGCCCGCGATGCGCGCGGCGATGGCCGCGTCGTACGGCGACCCGGGCAGCGACACCTCCTGCGCCGCGGCGGCCGTCGAAGGCGCGGCCACCACGACCGCGTCGGGCAGCTCGCGCGCGACATAGGCGCGGCACTGGGTGATCGCCGCGGGATGCGTGTAGACCCGCTTGATGTGCCCGATCTCGGTGCCGGGACGGGCCAGCAGCGAGAACTGCACCGGCAGCAGCAGCTCGGCGGTGATCAGCAGCGGCTCGCCCCAGGCGAACTCGTCCAGCGTCGAGGTGATCCCGCCTTCCAGCGAGTTCTCCAGCGGGACGACGGCGCCGTCGGCCTCACCGCTCCGCACGGCGTTCAGCGCGGCGCTGACCGTGGCGCACGGCAGACGCTCGGCCTCCGGCTCCAAAAGCCGCAGGGCCTCTTCGGTGAAGGTCGCCTCAGGGCCGAGATAGGCGAGTCTGGGCATGCGTACAGAGTATCCGCAGGTTGGCGCGTCGTGCGAACCTTTCAGCGCTTTATCGGCTGCGGGGTGAAATGCGGCCCGAGCCCCAGCCTGGCCGCGCGAACCGCCTCCTCCTCTTCGGGCGACAGCGGCTGCACCCCCTTGCCGCTCACCACCGACCGCACGTACGTGCGGGTCTCAGAACTCCCGTTGATCGAGGTCAGGACGATGCCGTCGCCCAACGCGTTGATCATCGCCACCGAGAACGAGAGCCTGCCCGTCATCTCCTTCAGCGCGTCGTAGCGGTAGACGGCCACGTCGCGGATGGCCTTCAGATCGCTCCTGCCCTCGCTCGACTGCGTGGTGAGCAGCTGCCGGCACTCCTCGGCCGTGGCCTTCGCACCTCGCAGCGCCTGATGGCCGATGACCACGCCGGTGACCCCGGCGACGACCCCCACGATGACCCATACGGTAACCAGTACGTCACAGAGGGTAACGTCTCGGCTAAAGGCTTCCCCGCCGTTTCGGCAACCACGCTCCCAGCAGCCAGACCAGGCCGAGCGCCCCCAGCCCGAACCCGTCCTGGACGATCTTGCCGAGGACCGGGCTCAGCACCGGGATGTCCGCCGCCTTCAGCGCAACCCCCCACCACGGGATCGGCACCACGAAGAACAGCCACACCCCCGCGGCCACCCGCAGCCTGACCGGATCGCGGCCGTCGCCCACGATCGCCCCCAGCACCACGACCACCCAGGCCAGATGGTGGATCCACCCCACCGGCGACAGCAGCGCGGCCATCAGCCCGACCAGCGCGACAGCGGTGACCGGATCGTCCGCCCGGTAGGCGTCGCGCGCCGCGCGGAACCCGAACCAGCCCACCACGGCCACCAGCACCACCCACAGGCCCACCGTGAGCCCGTCGGGCAGGTACAGCCGGATCAGCATGCCCCGGATCGACTGGTTCGTCGTCGCCGCGTTCGCCCCCAGCCGCTCCGGGTCGAGCAGCGCGGAGAACCAGAAGTCGGCGGCGTCCTGCGGGATGATGGCGAACGGCAGCAACGTCAGCAGGGCGGCGACGAACGACGCCATGAAGAACGTCCGCCACTGCCGCGTCACCAGCAGGTAGATGAGGAAGACGCCCGGCGTCAGCTTGATCGCCGTGGCCAGGCCGATCAGGAACCCGCGCGGCCACCACGGCCGCCTGGCCGCGCAGTCAGCCAGGCAGAGCGCGACCAGCAGGATGTCGATCTGGCCGAACCGCACCTGGTCCCTGATCGGCATCAGGTACGCGCACGCGACCATCAGGAAGGCGAACAACCAGGGCGCGTGCCTGCCCAGCGCCTCCCTGCCCGGCGCCTCCTTGCCCAGGACCTGCCTGCCCAGGACTTGCCCGCCCGGCGCCTGCCTGCCCAGGACCTGCCTGAACGAGAATCCGACGGCCACGCCCAGCGCCACGAAGACGCCCGCCGTCCAGACCCACTGAGCCGTCACCCACGGCATCTCTGCCAGCAGCACGGCCAGCAGCGCCGCGATCGGCGGGTAGGTGAAGGGCAGCAGCTGCGGGGCCGGGGTGAAGAACCCGTAGACGGGGCGGCCTTCGAGGATCATCTGGCCGCCGGTCCGGTACACGTCGAGGTCGACGAGCCGCTGGTCGTCCGGGTTCGTCAGCCACTCCCGCACCAGCGGGACGACCGCGACCACGATGACCAGCACCGCGACCGCCCACGCCCACCACTGCCGCCGGATCGTCCGCACCTCGACACTCGCCACGATGTGGCAGGCTACCGTGGCTGTTGTTTGTCGAGGACGCACATGCGGGGGTTCGGACATGCCAGGGGTCACCGTCGGCGAGCCCGCAAACCCGCCCTCTCGCCCCTCACGTCTCGCCTCGCACGAAGGCCACGCACGGCCAGCACCCACGCGAGGGCGGCCGGGCATGCGGGCAATGGCCACGCGGGCGATGGCCGCGCTGGCGCTGGGCCTCGCCCTGGTGACGCTCCCCGGCACGACCCCAGCCGGCGCGGCGACGGCCGAACACGTCCACACGGCGACCGAGTCCGGCAAGCACACCGGCCTGACCGGCACAACCACGTCGATGGGCGACCACGCCACCGCGAGCACATCCCTCAACACCGCAGCAGGTGAGCACACCACGCTGACCACCCACCTCGGCCCGGTGACGGGCGGCCGCAATGCCCCGATCGCCTCCCGGGAGCAGGGCGCCCGGGTCGGGGCGACCGCGCGGGGACGTGTCGCGCTGATCGGTGTCCCGGGGCTGGAGTGGAGCGACCTGGACCGGTCACGCACCCCGAACCTGTGGAAGCTCGTCACCGAAGGCGCGTCCGCCTCCCTCTCGACCAGGGCCGTGCCGCCCCCCGACCGGGGCGTCACCTGCCCCGTGGCCGGGTGGCTCACAGTGTCGGCGGGGCAGCGATCCGGCACGGCGGGCAGAGGCTGCCCCGCTGCCCCCGCTCCTCAGCCGAACGGCGAGGGCGCGGCCGTTCCCGGCTGGGCCCAGCTGGCCGCGTACCAGGGCGGCACCGGCTACGACGCCCAGCTCGGCACCCTCGGTCAGCTCGTGACGGACGCGGGTGGCAAGGTGGCCGCGGTCGGCCCTGGTGCCGCGCTCGCCGCCGCCGACAAGACCGGAAATATCGCCAAATACGCCGACAGCCCCGACTCACTGACCGACCTCACCCCCTACAACCTGATCGTCCTGGACGCGGGCGACCTCGCCACCGCCTGGTCCCGCCAACCACTCGACGAGTACGGTGTCCCGACCCCTGTCTCGCCGTCCACCAGGCAGGCAGCCGCCACCCAAGCGGACCGCCGCGTCGGCGCCCTTCTCGGCAAGCTGCCGTCAGACACCACGATCCTGGTGGCCGGAGTCTCGGACATCACCCCGGCCGCGCACCTGCACGTCGCGATCGCCACCGGCCCCTCCCCAGCGGGCGGACCGTACCGGCACGGCTACCTCACCGCCACCTCCACCCGCCAGGACGCCCTCGTCACGATCACCGACCTGACCGCCACCACGATCCAGCTCCTGGGCCTGGACGCCCCCCGTGCCGTGGTCGGCCGCGCCTGGCTCAACGACGGCTCCGCCCCCGCCACCCCCACCGACACGGTGACGGAACTGTCGGACACGGACCTCGCCAGCCAGGTCCTCCGCGACGTCCGCGGCCCGTTCTTCGCCGTCTTCGTGACGGTCCAGCTCCTCTTCTACGCCTTCGCCGCCCTGGCCCTCCGCCGCCGCCGCTCCACGTCCGCCAACACCCCCACCGCAGGCTCGACCGCATCCACACCCCAAACCCCCGAAGGGGAAGCACCTCCGTCGCCCGCCTCGGTGACGGAGGCCCCCTCCGGTAGCCCAGCCGCCTCCACGGAGCGGACCCCCGGGACCTCGCTCCTGGGCTCGCCGGCAGGCTCCGGCGCCGTCACGGACGGGGGCAAGCTGGCGAGCGCGTCCAGGCTGCTGGTCGCCGTGCAGGTCGTGGCCGTGCTCAGCGGCGCCATCGCGATCTCCACCTTTCTCGCGCAGTTGGTGCCCTGGTGGAGCCTTCCCGCGCCGATGCTCGCCCTGATCGTCACGATTCTCGGCATCGCCGGACTGATCACCGCCCTGGCGTTCGCCGGCCCGTGGCGGGCGCACGTGCTCGGACCGCTCACCGTGGTAGCGCTCATCACCTCGTTCGCCCTGCTCGTCGACGTGATGACCGGCTCCACGCTCCAGGTGAACGCCGTCACCGGGTACGAGCCCGTCACCGGTGGACGTTTCTACGGCTTCAGCAACATCGCCTTCGCCATCTACGCGACCGGCACCGTCCTCGGCCTGGCGGGAGTGGCCCAGTGGCTGCTCGGTAAGGGCACGTCGCGGCCTCTCGTGCTGCTGGTGTGCACCTTGTACGGCGGCCTGGCGGTGTTCGCCGACGGGTGGCCGTCGTGGGGCGCGGACTTCGGCGGCGTTCCGGCCTTCGTGGTCGGCTTGGCGGTGTTCCTCATCCTGCTCTCCGGTCGTCGGGTCTCGGTGGTGAAGCTGCTGCTGGTGGCGGTGGCGGGCGCCGTGCTGATCGGCGCGATCGCGGTGTTCGACTGGCTACGTCCGGACGCGCAACGCACCCACCTCGGCACCTTCGTGCAGCAGATCATCGACGGCCAGGCCTGGACCGTCGTCGGCCGCAAGTTCAGCGCCATGGTCGGCGTCACCATCGGGAACTGGTCGCTGACCCTCCTGTCGCTGGTGGCGCTGGCCTTCCTCTTCCTGGTGCTGGACCGCCCGTCGCGGTGGGGGGCGTCGGCGCTCGGGCAGGCCTACAAGCTCGCCCCAGCTCTGCGCGCGGGCCTGTTCGGCGCCCTCACCTGCGCCTTCATCGGTTTCCTCATCAACGACTCGGGCATCGCCATCCCCGCCATGGCGCTCACCGTGGCGGTGCCGCTCACGCTCGCCGCCTGTGTACGCGCCCTCCAGCTCTCCAGGCCCACCACACCAGAGCCACAGTCAGCGCCAGCAGCACCCACGGAACGACCTGAGCCCTGACGACGGTGGTGAGCCACGCGAGGTTCTCCGGCAGCACGCCGACTCGCGCCGGGAGGTAGCCGAGCGACAGCACAAGCAGGTGCAGCACGACAAACCGGTCGAGCGTGGACAGCGTGGACCGGTTGAGCCCGGAGGCCGCCACGAGTGGCAGCACCCCGAACGCCAGCCCGTCGTACCAGGGCAGCGCGTACGGCGTCGCGAAGAGATAGGCGACGACCAGCACAGCCGCGACGAGCGGCGCATCGAGCTCGGCGCGAACCGTGGCGGCAGCTGTCGCACGGGAGGCGAGGCGGAACAGGACCCAGGCCACCAGGGCCAGGACGAGCAGGGAGCCGACCTGGATCTCCGCCCGGTAGGCACTGCCCGTGCCGACGATCGACTGCAGCCAGCCCTGGACCAACCTCCAGAACGAGGCGAGCGAGATCGACTTGCTGGTGCGGCTCACGGGGCCGATCGCCTCCGGGCCGGCGATCGCGTAGCCGACGACCACCACCGCCAGGGCGGTGCCTGCCATCAGGGCCAGGCGTCCTGGTCGCCGCCGCAGCTCCCAGGCCGGGCCCAGCGCGACGATTCCGGCGTTGACCTTTATCGCGACGCCCAGGCCGAGCAGGGCGCCGGATCGGATCGGGCGGGCCCTGGCCACCAGGGCCGCGACCATACAGGCGATGGCCAGGGTGTCGACGTGCACTCCCGCGACCAGTTGGTAGAGCAGGAGCGGGTTGGCCGTCCACAGCAGCGCGGCCCTCAGGCGGTTCGCGGGATCGTCTCTGGTGAAACGGTCGATCAGCAGACCCGTGGCGATGAAGGCGGCGGCGTTGAACAGGGCGAGCACGAAGATGGTCAGCCGGAGCGAGTCGCCGCCGACCAAACTGGCCAGGGCCTGCACGGCCGTCGCCACGGGGCCGTAGACGGTCGGCTCTTCACGCCAAGGGGCTTCCACCGCGTCGGCGATGGGATCGCCCGGCATGTCGGCTGCGCCGGTGGTGTACGGGTTGACGCCGAGCGTCACCATGCGACCGTAGGCGGCGTAGTTGAGGTGATCGCCGGAGCCCGAAGGGGGCAGGAAGGCGAGCACGCCTGCTGCGACGCATCCGATGAGCACGAGGACCTGGGCGCTCGGCCGCCAAGGGCCGCCCCTGGCCTGCTCGCGCCGCTGTGAGACCACTGGTGTGCGGCCGGCTCCGGACGGACCGTGCGCCGTCGCCTTCGACGTGAGGTCGATGTGGTGGGCGCCATCGGAGGCGGGCACCGAGGTACTGGTCGGCGAGCTGGTCGCTGCCAGGGCGGCGAGCAGGCCGAGGGCGCCGACGATGATCGCGGCTGCGGCGAGCGCGACGACCAGGTGCGAGGCCGCGTGTGCGTTCAGGGAGTACGGCGGCTGCCAGGCTGGGCCGCTCAGCGCGGGAACCGCGGCCGATGGGCCGAGGAGGCCGATCGTGATGGTCAGCAGGATCGAGACGCCGATCGCTGCCACTGCCGCCCTGGCGAGCCAGTCGGGCGCCCATCCGCGCCGCTTCTCCGAAGTCACCCGCAAATTCCAGCACACTCAGCTGCTCGTCAAACCCCAGCATGGGGGCCTGTGGATAACTGGAGCCCCTCGGCCAACCGGGTCGCTCCGGGGCGGGCGCGGTCGTGAGGAGGCGCCGCGACGTGGTGAGTGGGGGGTGGGCAGGCGTTGCGGGAACGCGGTTGCCGGCAGCGAGGAAGGCTCGTTTGTGGGGCGGTCGTTGGTAGGGGGTGTTGGTGGGGTTTGGGTTGAAGAACGAAGGGTGTTGCTTGGGCGGCGACTGGCTACCGATTGGGGCGGAGTTTGTTGAGGTTTTGGGCGATTAGCGGCTCGCGGGTCGCCAGAGCGAGGGCCACGTCCCGCAACTGTCTGGCACGGTGCAGTTGGGCGCGCCAGTCGGTTCCGGTGGCCCTGTGGGCCATCTCCACCTCGACCTCCACCACTCGGAACCCCTTGCGCAGCAGGTCGATCGTCAGGCCGGTCTCCACACCGAAGCCGTGCGCGAGCGGGCGGGCCGCCTCGAAGGCGTCGCGTGTCAGGCAGCGCTGGCCGTTCAGGGGCTGGGACGCGGTGAAGCCCGTGGCGCGGCGGATGCCCTCTCTGGAGAGGCGGACCACCATGCCGTGGCCCCCCAGCTTCACGCGGGTCGCGAACACCGCGATGGACATGTCGGCCGCACCTGAGCGGATCGGCTCAATGAGGGCGGCTGCCGCCTTGGCCGTCTCACCCAGGTCGGCGTCGAGGAAGAGCAGGTGGCGGGCGGTGTCGGTGTCGAGGAGCCGGACGGCTTCCGCGCCGCTCTCCATGGCGGCCGCCTTGCCCCTGTTGCGGCTGTGGCGTACCACCCTGGCGCCCGCGGCCCTCGCCACCCTGCCCGTCTGGTCCGTCGAGCCGTCGTCGACGACCACGACGAGGTCCACGCCGGGCAGGGCGAGGGCACTGGTCACGGTGGGGCCGATGCGATCGGCCTCGTCCTTGGCGGGGATGATGACCGCTACATCGCTCACCGTTGCTCGCCTGTTCCGCGAACGGCCTTGGCTGTCGGCCGTTCGCTGATTCGGATAGGTGGTGTCATGACTTGTCGGAGATAAGGAACTCCTGCGGCACCTCGTCGTGCACGGTGAACACCGAGTCCAGCCCGGTGACCTGCAGGATCTTGCGTACGGCGGGGCGGGGCGCGGCCATGTCGAGGACGCCGCCCTGCTCCTTGATCCGTTTGAGTGCTGAGAGCAGCACGTTCATCCCCGTGGAGTCACAGAAATCCACGGCGGACATGTCGATGACCACGCGGCTGGGCCCGTCCTGCAACAGCCGAGTGAACTCCGCCTGCAGATGGGGTGCCGTATAGAGGTCGATTTCACCGGCGATCGCAACAAGTGCATGGCCGGCATGTGATCGAGTCGAGACCTTGAGCTCCACATGGGCAGGCTAGCGGCGCGACGGCTTCCGGTCACGTTCTCTCGCCGATAGGCGAACGACAGGTTTTTGTCCCCCGTTTAGGCTCCACGGAAACGGAGAGTACGCGAAGCTTGACAGCGTGACACCGGCCAGGCCGGCAAGGGGGAGGCCCGGAAACCTCCGCACCGGTCGCCACTTCATCCAGAGGGAGGGGCGGGGCGAGAGCACGGGCCCGCGCATCGATGAACAGAGAACACCCTGAAGATCCCCAGCGTCAGCAGCTCCGCGAGAGGCTGGAGGCCATCCTCATCCGCACGGGGAAGGCCGCCTCGTGGCACGACGAGGCCGGACGGCTTCGCGAGCTGGTGAACCACGACGGCTACGTTCCCGTCCACACCCGGCTGGCCAGGGAGGACCTCGACTTCCTCGCCGGCGCCCGCGACGACCTGCTGACGTTCGCCGAGCTCGGGCTGCGGCTGCTCGACCTCCACCAGCCCCGCGACGCCGGCGGCATCACCAGCGACTCCGCGCATCCGATCCTGCGGTGCCGGAGCTGCATGTGGCGATGGCCGTGCCCGACATTTCGTGCGATGTCGGAGTCGTTCAGCACCGCCCGCGACACCTCCCTCTCGGAGTCGCTCTGACTGGACGGTTCGGGGTTGGCTGAGCGCCCTCGCGCGGCCAGGTGAGGGGGCACGCGCGGTTGCGCCGGAAGCGGCGTCGGGCTGGGCACGCGCGGTTACGGAAGCGGTGGCGGGCTGGGCACGCGTAGTGGCGTAGTTGGGCGGGACGGCGTCGGGCCGGGCGGGCGTCCTGGCGTGGCCGGGCGAGGAGCGGCGACGGGCGGCGTGGTCGGGCTGGGGGCCACGTGGCAGGGCAGGGTGGCAGGGCCGGACGTCAGGTCACCAGGGGCAGGCGGATTTCGAAGCGGCAACCGGGACCGTCGTTGACCACGCCGATGACGCCGTCGTGCGCCTCGACGATGCCCTGGGCGATGGCCAGGCCGAGGCCGGCGCCGCCGTCCAGGGTGGGGGTACGGGCCGTTTCACCCCTGAAGGCGACGTCGAACACCCGGGGAAGATCCTCCTCGGGGATCCCTCCACAGCAGTCGGTGACCGACAGGCAGGCCATGCCCGCGTCCACGGCCGCCCGGAGGACGACGGTCTGGTCCGAGGGCGTGTGCCTGATGGCGTTGACGACGAGATTCCCGAGGGCACGGCTCAGAGCGCCCGCGTCGGCCGTGACGGGAACCGCCTCGGCCGCCTCCGCCGAGAGGCGCACGCCCTTGGCGCGGGCCAGCGGCTCGGCCCCCGCGAGGGTGTCGGCGACCAGGTCCGCCAGGCCGATCTTGGACGGGGAGAGACGGAGGGCGCCCGCGTGGATCCTGGAGAGCTCGAACAGGTCGTCCACCATGGCTGACAGGCGTTCCACCTCCAGCTTGATCTGGGCGTGGTAGCGGGCGACGGTGTGCGGGTCGGCGACGACGCCGTCTTCGAGCGCCTCGGCCATGGCCCGCATCCCGGCGAGCGGGGTGCGCAGGTCGTGGCTGACCCAGGCGACGAGCTCACGGCGGGCGCCTTCCAGGGCGCGTTCCCTGGCGTACGCCTCCTCCAGGGTGTTGGCGATCGTCTGGAGCTCGGCGGGCAGGCCGCGCGGCGCGGTGAAGGGCAGGTCGCGCACCGCGGCGACGAGCCGCCTGCTCTCCCCCACCACCCGTCTGGCCAGAACGTACGCGACCCCGAGCCCGACCAGGCCGCCGACGGCGACCACGCTGAGCACGATGTCCCGGACGGGGCCGTCGATGATCATCTTCAGCGTGATCGCCACCACCCCCGCGAGCGTCGCGGCGATCGCCACCACCATGACGATCGCGAGCATGACCCCGATCGACCGGGTGCGGAGCCACCACATCACCGCGACGCCCAGGATCGCCACGAGCAGCCCCAGCCCCGCGGTGACCGCGATGATCATCCCGAGGTCGTCCATCGCGGCCTGCGCGGCCACACCTCCGTCTCCGGCGGACGCGAAGCCGGCAGCCGCGAATCCGGCCACGGCGGTCACGGCTCCGTCTCCAGCGGCTCGTACCGGTACCCGACCCCCCAGACCGTGACGATC
This sequence comes from Nonomuraea sp. NPDC005983, assembly GCF_040614375.1. Taxonomy (NCBI): domain Bacteria; kingdom Bacillati; phylum Actinomycetota; class Actinomycetes; order Streptosporangiales; family Streptosporangiaceae; genus Nonomuraea; species Nonomuraea sp. NPDC005983. The sequence continues at coordinate 19,074 of NZ_JBEXUP010000042.1, read as the reverse complement.
CGCCGCGGTTCGGTGGGGTCCGGTTCGATCTTCTCCCGCAGCCGCCTGACGTGCACGGTCACGGTGGACGAGTCGCCGAACGACCACCCCCACACCTGGTTCAGCAGCGCCGACCGGCTGAAGGCCTGCCTGGGGTTGCGCATCAGGTAGGCGAGCAGGTCGAACTCGCGGGCGGTCAGCATCACCGCGCCGTCGCGCAGCCGTACCTCGTGTGCGCCCACGTCCACCACCAGGTCGCCGTCGCGCAGCACGCCCGTGCCGCCCGTGACCGACGCGCCCCTGGCGCGGCGCAGCACGGACTGGACCCGCAGCGCCAGCTCGCGCGGGCTGAACGGCTTGGTCACGTAGTCGTCGGCGCCGGTCTCCAGGCCGACCACGCGGTCGATCTCCTCGCCGAGCGCCGTCAGCATGATCACCGGCACCGGCCAGCGTTCCCTGAGCTTCTTGCACACCTGGAGGCCGTCGATCTTGGGCAGCATCAGGTCGAGCACCATCAGGTCGGGCGGCCTGGCCAGCGCGCGACGCAGCGCCTCGGCACCGTCGCCCACGCACTCGACCTCGTGTCCGTCGCGTTCCAGGTACCGCGCGACGACCTCCGCCACGGTCGGATCGTCGTCGACCACCAGGATGCGGGTGTTCACCTTCTCACCGTACGGCGGGCCCTGACGAGGGGAAGGGGAACCGACACCGACGTCATTGGTTCGTAAGCCTCGCGGATCATGTCCGCAGGACGTACGGTGGGCACATGGGTCGAGTAGTCATGCTCGTTATCGGCGCCCTTCTGGCGCTGTTCGTGTTGTTCAACTTCATCCTCCCCATGGTCGTGGGGCTGTTGAAGATCGCACTGGTCATCGGAGTGGTCGCGCTGCTCGTGTTCATCGCGGTCACCATGGTCGGTAAGTCGTCCTCGTCGCAGTGACGACGCTGTTCCTGTTCGATCCGTGGCTGGTGGGCGTCACCATGGTGGCGATCCTGCTGCTGGCCACGTGGGCCGCGACCCTGCTGCCTGTGAGCGGCACGGCGCGGCCCGGTTTTCCGCTGGTCTACGCCAGGCGTACGGCGTTCCAGCGTCAGCGTGACCCCGACGCGGCCGGGAGGCCGCGTCCGAGAGCTCCGTCACCGCGCCCCGCTTCCGGCTGAAGCGGGGCTCTGCGCACGAGCCCCGATCCCATCTCCTGATCGAAGGGCTCATGATCGATTCTCTCGTCACATTCGTCATCGGCGTGTCGGGCGGCAACGCCGCTCTCGGCATCGTGCTGTTCACCCTGACCGTCCGGGTCCTGTTGCTGCCGCTCGGCGTCAGGCAGGCGCGTGCCGCCCGCGTCAAGGAGCGGCTGGCTCCCAAGCTGCGGGAGCTGCAGAAGCGGTACGGACGCAGTCCGGAGCGGCTGTCCAAGGAGATGTCGGCGCTCTACGCGAAGGAGGGCAGTTCGCCCTTCGCCGGGATCCTTCCCGGGCTGGCGCAGGCGCCGTTCATGTGGCTGATCTTCCGGGTGGCCACGCATCCCACGGCGCTGGCCGGGCACCAGCTCTTCGGCGCTCCACTGGGCCAACAGGTCGCGGGTGTCGTGGCTAATTTCGGTCTGGTCAGCTGGCCGGTTTTGGTCTTTGCGGTGGTCATCGTGCTGATCGCGGTCGTGGCCTGGTTCGCGTCCCGAAGGATCAAGGTTTCCGAGGAGCAGCCGGAGCTCGTGCGGAGGCTGCTGCCGCTGCTTCCGTTCGGGGCCGTGCTGGCCGCGACGGTGCTCCCGCTGGCGGCCGCGCTCTACCTGCTCGTCTCCACGGCGTGGACGGCCGGGGAGCGGGCCGTACTCGCCGCCCGGCCGCTCTGAGACCGCGGCTACCCGGCCTCTCTCAGGGCGTGGACCTGCCCGTTCATCTTTCCGTTGGGGGCGGGCAGGATCGCCCACACCGTGGTGGTGTCGCCCTCGTGGCGGACTCCCCAGCTCTCCGCGACGTACTCGACGATGCCCAGCCCTCGTCCGCCGAGGGAGGACAGAGTGGGGCGGGACGCGCGCGGCTCGGTCGCCGCACCGCCATCGCTCACCGCCACCTCTACATGATCTTCGCTTCGCAGCCAGGCCACCCTGACCATCCCTGAGGGCAGCGGATGCGCGTGCCTCAGGGCGTTGCTCAGCAGCTCGCTCACCACGAGGACGGCATCGTCGATCGCTGGGGCGAAAACCCCGCAATCCTGCAGGTCAGTACTTAGACGCTGGCGGGCGACGGCGACACTGGACGGCGCGTACGGCAGCAGCACCACGCTTGACACACCCACCTCCCCGCTCCCAGTGCCCCCCGTGGGAACACACCCCGGTACGACCGAAATGCCCCGTTACTCAATCCCAGAAACCGCATCTCGATCACAGCTTGTACACATTGGACGATAGATCAGCGCATCCGTGACCACCTCGTTACCGCATCGGTGTGTCGGATCCGATAGTGGGAGCACGGCCCATGACGAGCTTCATCCTGGTGCCCCCTCCGGGGCGCGGATGCGCGCTCACCTCTCCGCCCTGGGCCCTGGCGAGGCTACGCACGATGTAGAGGCCGAGCCCGACGCCGCCGAACCTCCTGCGGTCGCCGCTGTCGGCCTGGACGAACCGCTCGAAGATCCGCTCGCGGTCGTGCGCCGCGATGCCGACCCCCTCGTCGTCGACCACCACGATCACCGTGCCGTCCTCCGCCCAGGCCTGGACGCCGATCAGGCCGCCCTCAGGCGAGTACTTGAACGCGTTCTCCAGGAGCTGCCCGAGGACGATGTCGGTCGCCAGCGCGTCACCCCGCACGGGCGGCAGGCCGTCGGGGACCCGCACCTCCACCCGGTGCCTGTCGGACAGCACCGGCAGGCCGAGCGTGGCCGCGCTGATCCGTTCGGCCAGGTCGAACGTCTCCACCCGCACGGCCGGCTCCTCCGCACCCGCGCGAGCGCCGAGCAGTAGGTGGTCCATGAGCTGCGCGAGCGACCTGGACCGCTCGGCGATGGTGTGGACGGCCGAGCGCCGCTCGTCGTCGCTCAGCTTGTCCCAGCGTGCGGCGAGCGTGCTCGCGAACCCGCGCACGATCGTGATCGGGGTCCGCAGCTCGTGGCTGGTGGTGGCCAGGAACAGATCCTTCGCCTCCTCCAGCGCCTTGGCCGTGGACACGTCCCGGAAGTCGACGACCAGCTCGCCCGTCTCCTCGATACGCGCGCTGACCACGTCCAGCCAGCGGCCGGTGTCGAGCTGGAAGGTCAGCTTCTCGCCCGGGTCCGGCACGGGGAAGGGCGGGTGCCCGCCGATCACGGAGTCGGCGGGCATGGCGGTGATCTCGGCCGCGGCGGGGTTCCAGCGCAGCACCCGCCCGGCGCCGTCGAGCACGGCGATGCCGTCGGCGCTGGCGTCGAAGATCGCCCGCTCGTGCGCGCGCTGGCGGACCGCGTCCTGGTAGGCCATCGCATTGCCGACGGCGATACCCGCGTGCCCGGCGAGCAGCTCCAGCAGTTCCAGCTCCACATGGCCCGGTTTGCGCCTGGCGAACAGCGCGTACAGCGCCCCGTAGGGGCGGCCGCCGACGGCCGCCAGGCCGAGCGCGATCGTGTGCAGGCCGCTCAGCTCGGCCCACACCAGCTCGTCGAGCCCCTGCGACTCCAGCATGACGGTCTTGCCCGTACGTAAAAGCTTGCCGACCAGGCTCGTGTGCAGGTCCGTGACGGTGCCTCTGATCGAGTCGGGTAGCTGGTACGTGCTGACCAGCCGGAGCAGGTCGCCCTCGATGAGCACGAAGCCGCCCGCGTCGGCGCCGGTCAGCTCGGTCAGGCTGGCGGAGATGCGGTCGAGGACCGCCGGCAACTCCAGCTCGGCGTTGATGTCGCCCACCACGTCCGTGAGCCTGCGCACCAGCCGGGCGCGGCGGGCCATGCGCTGCCCGGCGGCCTCGTCGGCCTCGGCCAGGTGGTGGACGCACACGTACCCCGCCACCGAGCTGCCCTGCCGCAGCGCGCTGATGTCGACCCGCAGGTCGAGCACGGTGCCGTCGCTGCGTACCCGTTTGGTGCGCAGCGACACCTGCCCGCCCGTCCGCACGCGTTCGAGCACCGCGTTGTGCTCCGCCGTCAGCTCGCCCGGGACGATCGGCACTCTGCGGCCGAGCACCTCCTCGGCGGTCCAGCCGAAGAGCCGCTCCGCGGCGAGGTTCCAGACGAGGACGGTCTGGTCCCTGTCGAGCGCGACCACCGCGTTGGGCGAACTGGCGAGTACCGCACTTGCTGTTTCCTGGTCACTACTGGCCCTGTAGTCCCCCACACCTCCATAGTGCCTGTGGCGTCGTGCCGCCGACGGGCGATCCGTCCGATACGCTGCGGTCACGGCTTTCCGAGGAGGGTGAGGGTATGTCGAGCAATGACCTCGATGCCCTGTTGCGGGTTACCTCCTCCACATATCGCGGAGAGGCGCCGCCCGACATCGCATTCGGCACCTACGACGGAGCCGTCGGCAGGCTGGTGCTGGCCGTGACGGGCAAGGGCCTCGCGGCGTGCAGCTTCGAGCCGGAGAACCGGGTGTTCGAGCAGATCATCCGGCACGTCGGTACGTTCGTCGGCCCCGATCCCGGCAGGCTCGACCCGGTACGCAGGGAGCTCGACGCGTACTTCTCGGGCCGGCTGCGCACCTTCGCCACGCCGGTCGATCTGGCGCTCGCCACGCCCTTCGCGCGTACGGTGCTGCAGAAGACGATGGCGGTGCCGTACGGCACGACCACGACCCTGGAGGAGATCGGCGAGCGCATCGGCAGGCCGCGCGCGCTGCGCGCGGTCGGCAACGCGGTCGGGGCCAACCCCGTCTGCGTGATCGTGCCGTGCCACCGGGTCGTGCACGCCGACGGCGGGCTCGGCGACTACGCGGGGGGCGTGGCCGCCAAGCAGCACCTGCTCAACGTCGAGAGGCGCGCCTCAGTAGCCCGATGAGCAGCGTCACGAGCGCGGCCACCACCGCCGCGCCGAGCGCCCCGTTCATCCAAGGCTGCCTGGTGAAGCCGATGGCCTCGCGGGCCGACGCCCAGAACGCGTCCCAGGCCTTCAGGGTGGGGGTCGAGGTGGTCAGCCAGTAGGCGACGAAGCCGAGCGCCCAGGGCAGCACCATGGACCACCGCGCGGGAGCGTCCTCGGCGGTGTTCCACCAGGTCGAGCCGCCGAGCAGGAAGTAGTCGACGGCGAGCACCGCGAACATCGGCACGAAGACCGCGCCGATCACGCCGAGGAACGCCCCGTACGAGGTCACGTCCACGATCAGGGCGATGACGACCGTGATCACGCCGATGGCGGTGGAGAAGATCCGCCGGTCCACCCTGGGCATGAGGTTCTGCAGGGAGACGGTGGTCGAGTAGACGTTGGCGAAGGACTGGTCGGTCTCGCGCAGCACCAGGATGCCGAAGAACAGCGCGCCGAGCGGCGCCGCGATGAACGGCTCGAAGACGGCGGTGCTGTCCTGGAAGACCGCGCCGGCCCCGGCGATGGCCACCGCGTAGACACCGAGGCCGAGGCAGGCCACCTGGGCCAGGGTGTAGCCGCCGACCACGCCGGTGAACGCGGCGCGGCTGGAGCGGGAGTGCCTGGCGAAGTCGGCCGCCATCGGCACCCACGAGACCGACAGCGCGATCACGTAGTCGACGGCGGGGGCGAAGGCCGTCCAGGACCCGCCGGTCTGCGGCTGCGCCTTGCTCAGGAAGACCACGGCGAACCAGACCAGCGCCACGATCACGCCGGCCGTGACGTACCTGCGCAGCAGCCTGATCGCGCCGAGCGGCCAGATCGTCAGCGCGGTGGTCAGCACGCCCGCGGCGATCACCCACACCTGGTAGGGCACGGAGGTCCCGAAGATCGCCGTAGCCGCCTTGGCGATCACCCACAGCTCGAACGCCCCCCAGCCGAGCATCTGGACGATGTTCAGCACAGTCGGGACGTAGGAGATCCGCGTCCCGAACAGGCCGCGGAGCAGCACCATCGCGGGACGCCCCGTCTGCGTGCCCGGCACCGCCGCCAGGCCCACCATGGCCGTGCCGATCAGGCTGCCGACGAGCGCCGCCACGAGCGCCGCGGTGAGGCTGAGCGGCGTGCCCTGGAGCGGGTCGAGCAGAAACAGCGCGCCGGAGAAGCCGAGGAGGCTGACCCCGAGGTTGGCCCAGAGCGCGCCCTGGTCGAGCACGCCGAGGGTCTTCGGGGGAGCCTCGTCGAGGGTCAGCGGAACTTCGTTGACGCCATGCGTCATCGCACACTCCCTACGCCGGCATTACCCGGACAGGTTCATGCGGTCGGCGACGGCTTCCAGTCGCCCTCTCAGCCCGATAGCCCCGAGCTCCCGCGGTTGGACGTGTAACGAGCTGCGATCACCCCAGCTCGCGCCCCAATGATGCACCATTCGCCCGCATTCAACTACCCCACCCCCGGCTACTCCCCTGCGCCCGCTCCTCCCGCGTGATCAAGACAGGGGACTTGCTCACCTACGTCAACAAGGAGGACGTCGGCGACGTCACGCTCATGTGGTCGCGCACATGCAAGGCGGCCTGGGGCGTGATCAAGGTTTCCCCGCGGGCGACCGGTGCCATCCTGCTCGCCACCGATCTCAAGGAGAAGGGGAAGACGTCCTACCGCAGGTATACGGCGGGCAAGGGCGGACGTCACTGGGGGCCGATGTTGGCGGTGGCCCCCCGGGAGATGCGTGTACGCCTGGGCCGAGGCGTCGACCGGCCGCACCGTGAAGGACTCCGGGCATGGGCAGACCGCGATGGCGTGCCCGGGTCTACCCGGTGAGCCCTACCCGGCCTTTCACGCCGACCACACGGCGTCGCCTCGGCCGCTGACTCCCCGCTACGGCGGTTCGAACGGAACCGCTCGCACCGCGGCTACCGCACGGGGACGGCGAGCTCGCGGCCGCGGTAGAAGCCTTCCCGCTCCGCGACGACATAAGGGGCCATGGCCTCACGTCGACGCGTCTCGGCCTCGGAGGTCCGCCAGGAGTCGCACGCTTCCTTGGTGTCCCACAGCGACACCCCGGTGATCTCCTGCTCGTCCTCGGACCAGTACGCATAGGCGTGGCGCAGACCCTGCGGGTACGGGCTCGGGCGCCATGCCCTTTCGAACTCCTCCAACATGCCCGGTTTGATGCGGCGCGTCGTCACCCAGACGAAGTGCTCCCTCATCGCAGCCTCCTCCGGAACTCCGATTCGGCTTGATGCGCTCTCTCCATCCACCATAGTTCGCTGCTGGGCCCTCCCCCGGTCCTCGATCGCTCCCGGCCCTGTGGGCCCTATTGCCCCGCCGCCCAGAAAGCTGATGCTCTGCCACAATCCGTCAGCATGAAGATCACGCGTAGCCGAACGGTAGTGATCGCTTGCGTGCTCGGGCTGGCGGCGTGCACGGCCGAACCATCACCGGTGGCCGGCCCGCCGGCTTCAGCGGGCCGACCGAAGACGTCCGCGTCGAGCGCGGCACCGCAGTCGTCCCCGACGGCCTCTCCGGTTTCGACGCCTGAATGGCAGTCGGTGGAGCCGGACGGTGAGCAGTACGCCACCGCTCTGAACGATGTGGCGGCGACGGGTCCAGACACGGCCTGGGCGGTCGGTCATCACGCCGGCGCGGAGGACGAGTCTCCCCGGGGAGTTCTGGTGCGCATGGACGGCCTGCGATGGCGAGCCGAGCAGAACATCTGGGGTCGCATCTCCGGCGCGCTCAGCTCGGAGTTGAGAGCAGTGGACGCCGACGACTCCGGCAACGCCTGGGTCGTCGGCAGCGTCGATGCCATGGGTGAAGACGGCCCGGATCTCAAACGGTTCCCCTTGGCCTTGCGCTGGGACGGCCGAAACTGGGAGATACACACGCCCTTCAAAGACGCCTGGGACCTGCACACGTCCTTCAAAGACCGCAAGGATCATTGGCTGACCGACCGACTGACCGACGTCGCCGTGGACGGCCGGCGAGCGGCTCTGATCGGGCTGCGCGGCCTGGAGTCCGCCGGTGAGATCAGCTCGCCCACCCTGTTGACCTGGAACGGCAGGCGTTTCAGCAGGCGGGAGTATCGGCGTGGAGGCAGGTTCAACGCCGTGGACGCCGGAGCGGGGCACATCTGGATCGCGGGCATGTCGTCCAGCGGCCGATGCACGGACTCGCACCCGGCGATCTGGCACAGCGCGTCCCCCGGTGGCGCGCCGACGCAGATGAGGCTGCCCTGGCTGGGACGCGGCTCGTTGCGGCATATCTGGCAGAACGGCCCGTCCGACGTGTGGGCGGTGGGCGAGACCGGCACCCGGTGGGCCTGCGACCAGGACGGTCCGGGCGGACCGCTGGTCCTGCACTGGAATGGAACCTCCTGGAAGAAGATCAAGCTGCCCCGGTGGAAGGTGACGCTGCAGAGCGTCACCGCCTTCGCCGCTGACGACGTGTGGGTGGCCGGTGTCGAGTACGGCGGCGACGATGAAGCCACGCGGGTCACGTTGCTGCGCTACAACGGACGACGATGGACCCGCGACTACCGCGGCGTCGCCGGCGGGGTCTGCGGTGACGGCTTCACGATCACTCGTGCCCCCGCCCCCTCCCGTCTCCTGCTGGCCGGGAGGGCGGGCTGCGGCGACGACGAGAAACCCTCCCTCCACGTCCGCCGTTAGGCCGTGTCCGGAGTTTGGATCTTAGGTGGGTCGGAGGCTTCGCATCCAGAGGATGGCGCCTCGCAGGTGGAGCCCGGCGAGGTAGCTGTCCGGGGTCTTGTCGAAGCGGAAGGCCGGCCCACGCCGCTCCTTGATCTGAAAGGGCGACCAAGATCTTCAGGACACCAGAGGCCGGTACATGTACGGGGTCGTGGTGGTCAGCTGCGCGAACCCGAGCCGCAGCAGGATCGGACGGCTCTCGCTGGACGCGTCGACCTGCAGGTAGCGGTAGCCGCGCTCGGCCGCGATGCGGGCACGGTACGCGATCAGCGCCCGGTAGACGCCCCGCCCGCGCCAGGCCGCCACGGTGCCACCACCCCAGAGCCCGGCGAAGTCGACGCCGGGTTGCAACTCGATCCTGGCCCCGCTCACCGGCACGTCACCGGCCATCGCGACGACCGCCGCGAGGGACTCCGGCCGCTCGGCGAGCCGGGCGAGCAGTTCCTCCCTGAGCCCTGGGGCCGACTCGCCGAACGCCCGGTCGTGGGCCTCCATCAGCAGATCCACCCCGGCCTCGTCCTCGACGGGACGCAGGTGCACGCCCTCGGGCGGCCGGGCGTCCGTGGGCACATCGCCGACCCGGGCGACCATCAGGGACTCCTCCGGCTCCGCCGTGAAGCCGGCCGTCAGCAGGCGGTCGGCCAGGTCGGCCGGGCGGTCGTGGGCGTACAGCTTCCACTCGAACGCGCGGTTCAGCGAGGTGAAATGCCGCACCTGCTCAGCTATCGCCGTGTCGGCGGTGGATTCGTCCAGATCAGACCAGAGCACGCCGTTCCAGCCGCCCTCGGCGGCCTCGCGGACCACGCCGCCCGCCCGCTCGCCCTGCCCTGCCCGCACCTGGCGGTCGAAGGCCGCCAGCACCTCGTCTCGATTCACCGGCCCACTCCAGCACCGGAAACCGGCGCCGGGCAACCGGATTTCAGACCGAGGCCGCTACCAGTGGCTTTCAGGCCACGAACGGGGGCTGGCCGGTCTCGCTGACCATGGGACGCCGCGCGCCCTCCCACGACTGCATGCCGCCGCCGACGTTGACCGCGTCGCGGCCGAGGTGGTTGAGCCACGCGGCCACCTGCTGCGACCTGCCGCCGACCCGGCAGACCACGTAGACGGTCTGGTCGGCGGGGACCTCCTCGACCCGCCCCTGGATCTGCGTCATCGGGATGTGCACCGCCTCGGGAGCGTGCCCTGCCACCCACTCCTCCTGTTCGCGCACGTCCAGCAGGAAGCCGTCGGCGGGGACGTCGCGCGCTGCGATCTCGGGAACCGTCATATCTCCATCATCGCGTGTCGCGCGTGGTGAACGGGACGGACTGCGGCAATCGGACGGTGCTCCAACCTGCGCTACTTGAGCAGCCGCGACAGCCGGCGGTCGGCCAGGGGCTTGCCGCCCGTCTGGCAGGTGGGGCAGTACTGCAGCGACGAGTCGGCGAAGGAGACCTCGCGGATCGTGTCGCCGCAGACGTCGCACGGCTGGCCGGTGCGGTTGTGCACGCGCAGGCCGGACTTCTTCTCGGCCTTGAGGTCCTTGGCCGCCAGCCCGTGCGCCCGCTCGACCGCCTCGCGCAGCGTGGTGACGATGGCCTCGTGCAGGTCGGCGATCTGCGCGTCGGTCAGCGTGGACGCGATCTTGAACGGCGACATCCTGGCGGCGTGCAGCACCTCGTCGGAGTAGGCGTTGCCGATGCCCGCGATGACCTTCTGGTCGCGCAGCAGGCCCTTGATCTGGGTGCGGTTGCCGCTGACGATGCTCTTGAGCGCCGCCGGGGTGAAGGACTCGTCGAGCGGGTCGGGGCCGAGGGCGGCGATGCCGGGCACCTCATCCGGATTTTTCGTGACATAGACGGCTAGGCGCTTCTGCGTCCCCGCCTCGGTCAGCTCGAAGCCCGGCGCACGACCCTCGTCGTCGGGGGCCAGCCGCACCCTGACCGCGAGCGGCCCCTTGCCCGGACGGACCGGCTTCGCCCCCGACAGGTCCTCGCGCCAGCGCAGCCACCCCGCGCGGGCCAGGTGGATCACCAGGTGCACCCCGTCGCAGTCGAGGTCGAGGAACTTGCCGTGCCTCGACACGCCCGTGACGGTCAGCCCGCCGAGCGCGGTGACCGGCGGGTCGAACGTCTTGAGCGCCTGGATCGCGACCACGTCCACGCCCAGGATGGTGCGGCCCACCGCCTGCTCGCGCAGGAACCCGGTGAGCGATTCCACTTCGGGAAGCTCCGGCATGCCACCAGGGTACGTGGCGTCGTCCACAGCCTGTGGACTGTCAGGGCACGTCCCAGAACGCCAGCTCGTGCGCCATGCCCTCGGTGAACAGCGCCTCCGCCCGCGCCGGGTCGGGGCCGGCCTCGTCGATCATCTCGGCGATCCGGGCGGCAAGGGCCGCGAACCCCGGATCGGCGTAGGTGTCGACCCAGGCCCGGTAGCGCGGCTCGGTGGGCGGGTTCTCCGCCAGTTTCCTGCCGAGCATCGAATACCCCCACATGCAGGGATAGAGCGCGGCCAGCCCCTCCCCGTACGAGGCCGCCGCCTCCAGCAGGAAGGACGTGTACGCCGCGCACGCGGGCCCCTTGGCGGCGCCGTCCAGATCGGCCCCGAACCGGGCAGACAGCGACCTGTGCAGGTCCAGCTCGTCGTGGAAGGTGGTGTGCGCCAGATCGACCAGGTCACCCAGGTGCGCGTCGGGCGCCTGCCAGGCCAGCCGGGCGAACACCCGCACGTAGTCGTGCAGGAACAAGTAGTCCTGCTCCAGCCACGACCGGAACACCGGCTCCGGCAGATCCCCCCGCCCGATCCCCACCACCGTGGGATGCGCGAGCTGCGCCTCCAGCAGCGGGCGTCCGATCGCGTGCAACCTCTCGGAGATATCCATGGACGGCAGGCTAGTGTCGAGGTATGGGTGTGACGATCGCGGAGGAACTGCTCCTGCTGGCCTACAGCGAGGACGACGGCAAGCAGCTCATCGGCTCCGCTCAGCTCGATCCCGCGCTCGGCGGGGCGATCCTGGCGGAACTGGCGGTCAACGACCGGATCCAGCTGACCGACAAGAAGCTCTCCGTCACGGACCCCACCCCGCTCGGCGACGACGAGCTCGACGCCGCGCTGGCCCGGATGGCCGCCGACGGCAAGGAGCGCAGGCCCGCGTGGTGGGTACAGAAGCTGTACTCCACCAAGCTCCGCAGGCGGCTGCTGACCAGACTCGCCGACGCGGGCGTGCTGGCGGAGGAGCGCGGCAAGGTGCTCGGCATCTTCCCCACCACCCGCTGGCCGGAGGCCGACGGGAGCGTCGAGGCCGAGGTCAGGGAGCGGGTGTCGAGTGCGCTGGCGGGCGCGGACCCCGACGCGCGCACCGCCGTGCTCATCGCGATCGCGCACGCTGCCAAGCTCGACCGCAAGGCGTTCCCGGAGGCGAGCAAGGAGCGCGTCAAGGAGATCGCCGAGGGCGCCTGGGCGGCCGACGCGGTGGCCAAGACCATCGCGGCCATCAACTCGGCCGCCATGATCGCCGTCACCTCGGCCGCGATCGGCGCCGCCGCCTCCAGCGGCTGACCGGCCAGGCCACCGCCCCAGGCCGCCGCGTCAGTTGCCGTCGATGATGTCCTTCGGCACCGGCCGGTCCTCCTTGAGGGCGTTGAACAGGGCGAGTGCCTTCTCCCTGTCCCACTTGACCGCGCTGCCGCCGCCCGCGATCTCGTTGCCGCCGAACGGCACCACCGTGGTCACCGGGCTGTCGCCCATGGCCAGGCCCAGCGAGAGCATGTCGAACGCGGTCGTGCCGTCGTCGACGGTGACCGCCTCGGTGGCGCTCAACGCCAGGGGGATCGAGGTGAAGGGGTTGATCAGGACACCCGGGCTGGCCGCCTTCTTCACGACCGCGCCGAGGAACTGCCGCTGCCGCTTGGTCCGCTCGAAGTCGGGCAGCGCCCCGCCCTTGCGGGTGCGGACGTAGCCGAGGGCCTGGGCGCCGTTCAGCACCTGCTTGCCCTTCTTGAGCTTGAGCCCGGCCTTGGGGTCGTCGACGGCGGCCCGGACGTCGATCTCCACGCCGCCGACCGCGTCGACGATGCCGACGAACCCGGCGAAGCCGATCTCCATGTAGTCGTCGATCCGGACGCCCGTGACGCTCTCGACGGTCTGCACCAGCAGCTTGGGCCCGCCGAGGGCGTAGGCGGCGTTGAGCTTGTTGCGCCCCTTGCCGGGGATCGTGACAGCCGAGTCGCGCGGCAGGCTGACCAGGGTCGGCTTGTCGCTGCCCGCCGGGATGTGGAGCAGCATCATCGAGTCGGTGCGCTGGCCGGCGGCCTTGCCGGTGGCCAGCTTCCTGCGGTCGGCCGCCGACAGGCCCTTGCGGCTGTCGGAGCCGACGAGCAGCCAGTTGGTGCCGGGGGTGTCGGCGATGCGGCCGGGGTAGTCCTCGAGGACGCCCTCGATCCCGGTCAACTTGGAGTTGATCCAGAAGAACAGGCCGACGCTCGCGACCAGCAGCACCGCCACCACACCCGCGATGATCTTCAGGATGGTGCGGCCCTTCACCCGCCCGCGCGGCGGTCTGGGCCCCTGCGAGGGCCCCTGCGAGGACGGCTCAGCCTCGTCCCGGTGCCTGAGCGGCCTGACCGGGCTGTTGCCCGAGCGCTCTCTGCCGTACACGCGCGAACTGCTCCTCGGCGGGCCGGCATCGGCGGCCGGAGCCGCGGCGGGCATCTTCTGCGTCGCTCCCGGGATCTGGTGTGCGGGCGCGCCGGACCCGCCGCGCAACTGCGGCCCGTTGTCGGGCAGCGGGCGGCCGTCGCCTGGCGAGCGCATGGCTCGCGTCCGGTCCTCGTCAGACACTTGGCTCTTCTTTCCCATCGATTGCCATAGACGCTACGTCCAACCCCCTATGAGTGCAGAACTGTCACCAAGGTTTTCCTACGGAAACGTACACAGAACACGCGGAGGGTCACACCGGAAACATTGACGCCATGCTCGGTCGTTAGCGTTGTGGATACATCTAGCGAAAGGACGATCGTGTCCGCTCCGGACCCATGGAGTAGTCGCCCGTGCATGAGCACGGGTTCCCCTGAGAGTTCACCCCGGTGAGCGCTTATCTCGGGCTGCTTGCCCTCTTCCTCCTCACCGCGGCGACCGGCTACTTCGTCGCGCAGGAGTTCGCCTTCGTGGCCGCCGACCGAGGGGTTCTGCGCGAGCAGGCCGCCGCCGGCGACACCGCCGCCGCTAACGCCCTCAAGGTGACAGCTCGCCTCTCCTTCATGCTTTCCGGTGCCCAACTCGGCATCACGGTGACCGCGCTGATGGTGGGCTTCCTGGCCGAACCGGCGATCGCGGCGATCGTACAGCCCTGGCTGGCCGACCTGGGCCTGCCGGACGCGATGATCACCGGGCTGTCGCTGGCCATCGGCGTCTTCGTCGCGACGGCCGTGCAGATGGTCCTCGGCGAGCTCGCACCCAAGAACCTCGGCATCGCCAGGCCGGAGCCGGTGGCCAAGTTCCTGGCCCGCTCGACGCTGGTCTACCTGGCCGTCGTGGGGCCGGTGATCCGCCTGTTCGACTCGGCCGCCACCGGCGTGCTCAGGCTCGTCGGCGTCGAGCCCGTCGAGGAGGTGGAGCACGGCGCGACCCCCGAGGAGCTCTCGCGGATCATCGCCGAGTCCACCCGGGCGGGCGAGCTGCCGCCCCGCCTGTCGGAGCTGCTGGAACGGGCGCTGGAGTTCGGCGACCGCACCGCCGAGGAGATCATGGTTCCGCGCCCGCGCGTGGTCGTCCTGCGCGACTCGCAGCCGATCTCCGACCTGGTCGAGGCCATGCGCGAGTGCGGGCACTCGCGCTACCCGGTGCTGGGCGCCGACGGCGACGTCGTGGGCGTGACGGGCGTGCGCGAGCTGATCTCGTCCGGACGCGACAGCGGCCTGGTCCGCGACATCACCAGGCCCGCGGTGCTGGTGCCCGACTCGGTGCCGCTACCCGGCGTCCTCGACCGGATGCGCACCGCCGGCGACGACATCGCCTGCGTCATCGACGAGTACGGCGGCCTGGCGGGCGTCGTCACCGTCGAGGACCTGGCGGAGGAGCTGGTCGGCGAGCTGGTCGACGAGAACGACCCCGAGCCGGCGGGCGCCGTGGAGCAGCCGGGCGGCATCTGGGAGGTTCCCGGCTCGCTCAGGCTGGACGAGGTCGAGCGCGCCACCGGTGTCGCGCTGCCGGAGAGCGACGACTACGACACGCTGGCCGGCCTGGTGCTGGCCAAGCTCGGACGGATGCCGGAACCGGGCGACACGATCACCGTGCCCACCCAGCCGGAGACCGACCCGTTCACCGAGGACGACGACGAGCACCTGGCCGAGCTGACCGTGCTGTCGCTCAACCGGCGCGTCCCCGAATGGGTGCGTGTGGCGCCGGCCCAGCACGCGGAGGTGGCTCGATGACGTTGATCCTGCTCAGCCTCGCGCTGCTGGCCTTCAACGCCCTGTTCGTGGCCGCCGAGTTCGCCTTCGTGTCCTCCAGGCGGCACCGTCTGGAGGAGATGGCGTCGGGAGGCAACCGTCTCGTCAGGATCGCCGCCAAGTCGGCTGTGGGCGGCGGCAGGCAGCTGTCGCTGATGCTCGCGGGCGCCCAGCTCGGCATCACGCTCTGCACGCTGGGGCTGGGCCTGGTCACCGAGCCCGCGATCGAGGAGTACCTGGAGCCCGTCTTCGCCCTCATCGGCGTGCCGGAGTCGCTGCGGATGCCGATCGCGCTGACCATCGCGCTGGCGCTGGTGACGTTCCTGCACATGGTGGTCGGCGAGATGGCGCCCAAGTCGTGGGCGCTGACCCATCCGGAGCGGGCCGCGATGCTGCTGACGCTGCCCTTCCGCGGCTTCACCTGGCTGATGCGCCCGCTGCTGTCGGCGTTGAACGGGCTGACCAACCTCATCCTGCGCCTGTTCGGCGTGCGTCCGCGCGACGAGCTGGCCACCACCAGGACCCCGCGCCAGCTCGCCATGCTGGTGGGCGAGTCCGGACGGATGGGCCTGCTCGACAGGGACGAGCACGACCTGCTGACCAGGGCGCTGCGGCTGGAGGCCGAGGGCATCGAGCGGCTGATGGTGCCGATCGCCCAGGTCGTCTCCGTGCCGCCGTCGGCCGACTCCGCCGCGATCAAGGCCGCCGCGGCCCGCAGCGGCCATCTGAGGCTGCTCGTCGGCGCCTCGGGCGACATCAAGGGGGTCCTGCACGCCCGCGACGCGCTGCTCCAGCCAGAGGCCACGGCGGGCCGGCTGGCCAGGCCGGTGCCGAGGCTGGCCTGCGTCACGCAGGTTCCCGAGGCCGTGACGGCCCTCCAGGAGGCCCGCGCCCACCTCGCCCTGGTGACGGGGCAGGGCGGCGTGGTCATCGGCATGGTGAGCCTGACAGACCTTCTCGGGGAGCTTCTCGACACCCGGGCGAAGGCCGCGTAACCCGCTCGTGAGCGGTGCCCGCCCGGTAGCGACCCCGCTACCGGGCGGGCTCGCGACGGCCCGCCGCCACGGGTTCTGAGAAGGTGGTGCGGTGCGAATTGCGTTGCTCGGACCGGTACGGGCGTACGCCTCGGACGGGGCGCCGATGGACATCGGGGGTGCGCGGCTGCGCATGCTGCTGGCCCGGCTCGCCCTCGACGCGGGGAGCGCGGTGCCCGCCGGTTCGCTGATCGACAGCCTGTGGGGCGAGCGGCCGCCGGCCGACGCCCCGAACGCGCTGCAGGCGGTGGTGTCCCGGCTGCGCAAGGCGTTGCGCGGTGCCGGGACCCTTGAGTCGGTCACCGGGGGCTACCGGCTCGCGGTGCGCCCTGAGGACGTCGACGCCCACCGGTTCGAGGACCTGGCCGCGCGGGGCAGGCGGGAGCTGGCGGCCGGGCGGCCGGAGGAGGCGTCCTCGGTGCTCGGCGCGGCGCTCGGGCTGTGGCGGGGCGCGACGCTGGCCGATCTCCCGGACGTCCCGTTCGCCGTCGCCGCCGCCACGCGGCTGGACGAGCTGCGCATGGCCGCCACCGAGGACCGCTTCGAGGCGGAGCTGTGGCTGGGCCGGCACGCCGAGGTCCTGGCCGACCTGGAGGCGGCGGGCACGCGGCACCCGCTGCGCGAGCGGCTGGCCGTCCTGCGGATGCGCGCGCTGTACGCGGCGGGACGCCAGTCAGACGCGCTGGCCGTCTACGAGCACACCCGTGCCGCGTTGGACGAGGAGCTGGGCGTCGCCCCCTCGGCCGAGTTGCGGGAGGCCCATCTCGCCGTCCTGCGCGGCGAGCTCGGCAGCCCCCGGACACGATCGGAGCCCGCGCCCGGCCGCCTCCCCGCGCGACTGACCAGCTTCGTCGGCCGGGACGACGAGCTGAAACTGCTCGCCGAGCTGATGGACAGGTCCCGGCTGGTCACCGTCGTCGGCCCCGGCGGCGCGGGCAAGACCAGGCTGGCCGTGGAGGCGGTGACCCGGCACCGGGCCCACCGGCAAGGTCGGGTGTGGTTCGTCCCCCTGGCAGGGGTGAGCACGCCGGATCGGCTGGCCGACGCGGTGCTCGGCGCGCTCAGTTCCTCGGACCTGCGGCCTTCCGACGGGCGATCCCCCGGGCCGGAGCCGATCGACTGGGTGGCCGGGCTCCTCAACCTCGGCCAGGCGGTGCTGGTGCTCGACAACTGCGAACACCTGGTGGCGGCCGTCGCGGAGTTCGGCCACGACCTGCTCGACCGGCTGCCTGACCTGCGTATCCTCGCCACCAGCAGGGAGCCCCTGGCGATCACCGGGGAGGCCCTGTGCCAGCTCGGCCCGCTCGCCCTGCCCGCCGAGATCCCGGAAGCCGCCGGCTCGGCCGCGGTGCGGCTGTTCGTGGACAGGGCCACCGCGGTACGGCCCGGCTTCGCGCTCGACGAGTCCACCGTGGGCCCGGTGGTGGACATCTGCCGGCGGCTGGACGGCATGCCGCTCGCCCTGGAGCTGGCCGCCGCCAGGCTGCGCTCGATGAGCGTCGAGCAGATCGCGCGCCGGCTGGACGACCGGTTCCGGTTGCTCACCTCGGGCGACAGGTCCGCGATGCCGCGCCAGCGCACGCTGCTCGCGGTGGTCGAGTGGAGCTGGGACCTGCTGACGGAGCAGGAGCGGGTGCTGGCGCGGCGGCTGTCGGTGTTCCCCGCGGGGGCCGGGGCCGCCGCCGTGGAGGCGGTGTGCTCCGACGAGGCGCTGCCGGCCGAGGACACGATCTACGTGCTCGGCTCGCTGGTCGAGAAGTCCCTCGTGGAGAGGGTGGGCGAGGACGATCCGCGGTACCGGATGCTGGAGACCGTGCGCGCGTACGCGGCCGACAGGCTCCTGCGAGCCGGTGAGCGGGAGACCGTCTCGGCCGGGCTCGTCCGCTACTTCGCCGAGCTGGCCGAGGAGCACGAGCCGCTGCTGATCACGGACAGGCAGCTGGACTCTGCGGCGCTGTTCGACGCCGAGTACGACAACCTGGTGTTCGCGCTGCGCACCGCCATCGACGGCGGCGAGGCCGATCCGGCCTGGCGACTCCTCGGCCCGCTGTACCTGTACTGGCACGCCCGGTTCGACGCCCGCTCCGACACCTTCGTGGCCGACGTGCTCCGCTTCGGCGACGCGCTGCCCGACCACGTCCGCGCCGCCTTCACCGCGCTGCACCTGCTCGCCAACAACAGCGGGTCGGTGGTCTCGGACGGCGAGCTGGCCCGCTCGGTGCTCGACGAGTGCGTCCGCACCGGTGCGATGGAGCGCTATCCGCTCCTGGTGGCGGTGACGCTGCTCACGGCCCACCTCTTCGGCTTCGACGACGTGGTCGCATGCGAGCTGCGCCGGGCGCGGAGCCGTCCCGACGGGTGGGCGCGGGCCATGTCGTACCTGATGGAGGCGTTCATCCGCGCCGATCGCGGCCACTGGGAGGGCGGCGCGGACGCCCTACGGAGGGCGCTGCGCGGGTTCGAGGAGACGGGCGAGCGCTACGGGGTGGCGATGACGCTGACGAATGTAGCGCGCAGCCACTCTGTCCGCGGCGAGCACCGGGAGGCGATCGCCGCGTCCGAGCGGGGCGTCGCGCTCGCGTCCGAGCTGGGTCTGGAGGAGGAGATCTACCACCGGACCTGGCTCGCCACCGAGCGGATGCGCAGCGGCGATCTGGAGGGCGCCTGGCGGGACGTCGACGCGGCCCGGCGGCGCGCGCAGGACCGGGGCCGGCGGCACGCGGAGATCGAGCTGCTGGCCTGCGTCGCCGCCCTGCACCGTCGCTCGGGTGAAACGGCGCGGGCCGACCAGACGCTCGACCGGCTGGAGGCGATGGCGCGCGAGCTGCTCCCGGAAGGGGTGTCCGTGGGCCAGGTCGCACCGGCCAGGATGGCGAACCTGCTCGCGGCCGGAGCGGCGGCGCGGGCGCGCGAGCTGCTGCCCGCGGCGGTCG